>USLE01000190.1 GCA_900555465.1 uncultured Butyricicoccus sp. | reverse complement strand
CAGGAGGGCTCGCTCGTCTCCGCCTACCGCAAATGGGAGATCCTCGAGCTCAAAGATGAGCTGGCGGCGATGGAGATGAACCAGAAAAACCGCCGCGCGGCCGTCGGCCCGGCGCAGTCGGACGGCGAGCCCGCGGGCGTCGATCCGGTGACGCTCGCGCTGCTCGGCAGATAAGGACCTTCCAGGGGGTATCCATACCCCCTGGATACGAAAAAAGTTCCTTTGAAACTTTTTTCGATACCCCCGGCATCCGCGCCGCAGCGGCGCGGGGTCGTGGTGAAATTCCGACGCACATGTCGCCGGAATTTCCAGATAAAACGTCGCTGCGCTCCTTTGATAAGCGACAAATATTCCACTTTATAACAGGAGGTACCCATTATGGCTATCAATCTTGCAACCAAATATTCCGACCAGATCGCCGAGGTATTCACGCGCGCGTCCTTCATCAAGGGCAAGACCGCGGAGACCTTTGACCTGACCGGCGTCAAGACCCTCAAGGTATACACCCCGATCACGGTCGAAGAAGTCGACTACGACCGCGACGGCGGCCTCGCCCGCTACGGCGACGTGACCGAGATGCAGGACGTCGTGCAGGAGCTGACCATGACGCAGGACAAGGCGTTCACGCTCACGATCGACAAGGGCAACAACCTCGACCAGAATCTGGTCAAGAATGCGGCCGATATGCTGCGCCTGCAGCTGAACGAAAAGTCCACCCCTGCGGCGGACAAGTATGCGTTCAAGCGCTTTGTGACGATGGCGGGCACCATCGCAGAGAGCGAAGCCAAGCCGACCAAGTCCGATATCATCAGCAAGATCGCGGACGCATCCCAGGCGCTCGACGACGCGCTCGTGCCGGACGACAACCGCTATATCTATCTGACGAGCGAAATGTACAAGCTGGTATGCACCTCGGACGAGTTCGCGGGCGTGGACGTGCTCGCGCGTCAGTCGATCGCCAAGGGCGTGTGCGGCGAGGTGTTCGGCATGAACGTGGTGCGCGTGCCCAAGAGCTACCTGCCGGACGACGTATACTTCCTTGTCACGCACAAGGACGCGGTGCTCATGCCGTACAAGATCGCGGACGCCAAGGTGCATGAGGATCCGGTCGGCGTATCCGGCGCGCTGATCGAGGGCCGTCACTATTACGACGCCTATGTGCTCGGCGCCAAGTGCGGCGGCGTATACGCGCTGGTCGCAAAGGGCTCCACGACCGCCGCGCCGACCTTTGCAGAGGGCGGCACGCTCTCCTCTACCACCTCCGGCGCGACCATTTACTACACCGTGGACGGCTCGGACCCGCGCTACTCGGATTCGGCCAAGGTCTGCGATACGGACGATGTCCCGGCCGCGGAGGAAGGCTGCAAGGTCCGCGCGTATGCGGTCGCGACGGGCAAATACCCGTCCGCACTCGTTGAGAAATAAAACAAAAGCCGCCCATCGGGCGGCATGAATCAGGCTCCCAGCCTGACAGAAGCGCGGATACCGGATCAAAGCCGATCCACAAGCTGCCTGGCCTGCACCAGATCAAGGCCGGTCTGCTCACGAAGATGCTTGACTGCCTGCACGATCTGCCCTTCCTGCTTCATCTGTTTCAGTTCATTTTGTAATTTTTCATCTATATAATACATTTTGTATTTTTCTTGCCCGGTGCTGCCGGCAAGGCCGTCCAGCTTCTCCTCGAGCCGCCGGACGCGCTCCTGCAGCGCCCGCTGCCGCAGATACTGCGCCAGCAGCAGCGCCGCCAGCGCAAGCAAAAGCACATATTCCATCTCTGTTCTCTCCTGTCCTGACCTTATTTTCCTATATGATACAGTATGTGCCGCTCCCATTTGTGAATGAACTGTAAACTTCAGAGATCCGCCCTTCTGTCAGGCTGGGAGCCATTTAAAAAGGAGGAATCCCATGACCGGAACCGAATGTTTCCACGCGGCGCTGAACCTGCTCTCGGAAACGCCAAACACGGGCGTGTACTACGAGCAGTTCGCGCTGCGCGCGCTCAACCAGCTGCTGGCCAACAGCCTGCGCGAGATCAACGCTGAGCGCGTGTTCCGCGCGGAGCAGCCGCTTGACACGCCGCCGTGCATGACCACGCTGACCGAGGAGATCCCGGCGGGCGACTGGCTCGCGCGCGAGTGCTTCCCCTACGGGCTGGCGGCCCTGCTCGTCGCGGACGACGACAAGGCCAAGTTCAACTGGGCGGCCACCGAATACGCCGAGCGGCTGCTGCGCCACTGTCCCGCGCAGTTCACCGCCGTACAGGAGATGGTCTGATGCGCGCCTATCAATTCCCGCAGACCGAGACCGAGCACACCACCCTTGTCAGCCGCTTCGGCGGCGTGGACTTCCGCACGCACCCGACCAAGGTATCCCTGTCCCGCTCGCCAGATATGCAGAACCTGATCTGCGACCAGAACGACTTTCTGGTCAAACGCACGGGCTGGAAGACGCAGTACAGCTACACCACGCCCATTTACGGGCTGTTCCCCCTGCCGGACGGTTCGGGGTTTGCCGTCCACGCGGGGAACAAGCTGTACTGCCGTCCTTCGACGGGCAATCAGGCCGAGCTGTGCACGGATATGAACGCGGCGTTCTCCCAGTCCTTTGTGATGAACGGCGTGCTCTACCTGCTGGACGGGCAGACCTACCGCGCGGTACGCCGCAACGCAGCAAATACGGCTTGGGAGGCCGTCAAGGTGCAGGACATCGCCTATGTGCCGACCACGACCATCTCCGCCGAGCCGACCGGCGGCGGCACGAGCTACGAAGCCGTCAACCTGCTGACGCCCAAGCGCATCAACACCTTCATCGGCAACGGCTCGGCGACCCAGTTTCAGGTGGACGCCAAGGATCTGGATGAAACCGCCGTGACCGCTACGGTAAACGGCCAGGCGGTGACGGTATCCTCGGTCAACCGCGCGACCGGGCTGATCACCCTCGCCGCTGCGCCTGCAAGCGGCAACGGGCTGGCCAATGTGTCCATCGCCTTTTCAAAAACCGTGTCCGGCTACGCGGATAAGATCAACAAATGCCGGTTTGCCGGCCTGTACGGCGGCAAAAACGACACCCGCGTGTTCCTCTCCGGCAACCCGGGCGAGTCCAACTGCGACTGGCAGAGCGGGCTGTACGATCCGACTTATTTCCCGGACACCGGCTACACGCGCATGGGTACGGACGCAGCCGCGATCGTCGGCTACCTCAAGCAGTACGAGAGCCAGCTGGTCATCAAGTCGGGCGGCGCGCAGGAGGCCACCAGCTACCTGCGCTCCTACCTGATGGCGGACGACGGCGCCGCGCTCTACCCGCTCAAGCAGGGCGCGCAGGGCGAGGGCGCGGTTTGTCCGCGCAGCTTCGGTACGCTGAACGATCTGCCGCTCTTCCTGTCCGCGCGCGGCGTGCAGGGCGTTTACGGCACGGCGGTCGCCGAGCAGCGCACCATCCAGTCGGTGTCGGATGCGATCGTCCCCAAGCTCGAGGCCGAGGCCGGGCTGGAGAATGCCTGCGCGATCGTGTTCGAGGGCAAATATTACCTTGCGGTAAACGGCCATATGTACATCGCGGACGGCGCGCTGACCGAGGAGGACGGCAGCCCCGCGTGGTTTTACTGGACGGATGTGCCTGCCCAGTGCCTTGCCGAACTGGACGGGCGGCTGTGGTTCGGCACGGCGGACGGCAGGCTGTGCCGCTTCGCCAAAGCCGAGGAGGACGGCGCGTACTGCGACGACACCGCCGCGATCAACGCCTACTGGCGCACCCCCACCCTGCCGCTCGCGGACTGGGGCCGGGTCAAGACCGTGCGCGACGTGGTGCCGACGCTCATGCCGTATTCCCGGTCGGGCGCGACCGTGCAGTACGAGAGCGAAAACGGGCAGACGCTTGCGCTCTCGCGCAATATGGACC
>USLE01000189.1 GCA_900555465.1 uncultured Butyricicoccus sp. | reverse complement strand
AACAGCACGAGGATACGGGTTTTCTGGTAATCATCCAGAATGAAATTCCACAGGGTCGGGATGCTCTCCACTGCCAGCCCGCAGCCTACGCCCAGCCACTTGAGCGACAGCCCCGCGGTAAACAGCATGATCAGCGCGATCATAAAATACTGGATCGCCATGCCGGTGTCGCCCGAGGCGATGACCACCGCGCCCATCATAATCAGCGTGTGCAGCGCGATGACCAGCAGACCGCGCCATTCGTTGATGTGCTCCTTGATCTCGGAGATATGCGCGGCAAGGGTGAAGATGAAAATCAGCTTGCCCAGCTCGCCGGGCTGCAGATTGGTCGGGCCGAGATCGAGCCACGCGCGCTGGCCGTTGACCTCCACACCGAGTGGGGTGAACAGCAGCATCTGTAAGCCGATGTTGATCAGGACAAATATCTTCCACCAGCCGCTCATGGTCTCGAGATCGATCAGCGACATAATGACGAACGCGATCAGGCCCATCAGGATCGCCGCGCCCTGAATAAACAGGTTGCGCGTGCTGCCGTCGAGCGCCGTCGCCGGGTTAAGCGTTGCCGAATAGATGAGCACCATGCCGTACGCCGAGCACAGCAGGGCGAGTATCACCAGATAAAGGTCGGTATTTGTGATATAATGCGTAACCTTTTTGATAATGTCCACGCCGACCCTCCTTTGAACGAGTTTTTGATGACGCTTTATATCATACCACAATGCAGCGGCTTTTTTAAGTCACAATTTCGGCAAATTTTTCGCCGCCGACGCTGGAAAACTGTGCAGAACATTGTTATAATATTGTCACTGTGTACTATACGGGAGGAAAATGTTATGCTATCCGATATCGAAATCGCTCAGGGCTGCAAGATGCGCCCGATCGTTGACGTCGCCGCAGACGCCGGGCTGGATGCGGACGACCTCGAGCTCTACGGCAAGTACAAGGCCAAGCTGTCCGCAGACGTGTGGAACAAGCTGGAGGGCAGGGAAAACGGCAAGCTGGTGCTCGTGACCGCGATCAACCCCACCCCTGCGGGCGAGGGCAAGACCACCACGACCGTCGGCCTCGGGCAGGCGATGGCAAAGCTCGGCAAAAAGGCCATGATCGCCCTGCGCGAGCCGTCGCTCGGCCCGGTGTTCGGCATCAAGGGCGGCGCCGCAGGCGGCGGCTACGCGCAGGTCGTGCCGATGGAGGACATCAACCTGCACTTCACCGGCGATATGCACGCGATCACCGCGGCAAACAACCTGCTCTGCGCCATGCTGGACAACCACATGCAGCAGGGCAACGCGCTCGGCATCGACCCGCGCCGCGTGATCTTCACCCGCGTGATGGACATGAACGACCGCGCCCTGCGCAACATCACCATCGGCCTCGGCGGCAAGGTCAACGGCGTACCGCGCGAGGATCACTTCATGATCACGGTCGCCAGCGAGGTCATGGCGATCCTGTGCCTAGCCTCCGACCTCGAGGACCTGAAAAAGCGCTTCGGCGACATTCTGGTCGCCTACTCCTACGACGGCAAGCCGATCTATGCGCGCGACCTGCACGCCGAGGGCGCGATGACCGCGCTGATGAAGGACGCGATCAAGCCCAATCTGGTGCAGACGCTCGAGGGCACCCCCTGCCTGATGCACGGCGGCCCGTTCGCCAACATCGCACACGGCTGCAACAGCGTGCAGGCGACAAAGCTCGCGCTCAAGCTGGCGGATATCGCTATCACCGAGGCGGGCTTCGGCGCAGACCTCGGCGCGGAGAAGTTCATGGATATCAAGTGCCGCAAGGCCGGTCTCGCGCCCGACTGCATCGTGATCGTGGCGACCGTGCGCGCGCTCAAGTACAACGGCGGCGTTGCCAAGGCCGACCTGAACACCCCGAACCTGGCGGCGCTCGAGCGCGGCATCTGCAATCTGGACGCGCATCTGGACAACATGGAGAAGTTCGGCGTGCCGGTGGTCGTGGCGATCAACGCGTTCCCGACCGACACGGACGAGGAAGTCGCCTTCATCCGCGAGCACTGTGCAAAGCGCGGTGTGCGCGTGGCGCTCAGCGAGGTATTCGCGAAGGGCGGCGAGGGCGGCAAGGCGCTCGCAAACGAAGTGCTCGCCGTACTCGACGAGGGCAAGGCGGACTTCCACATGCTCTACGAGGACGAGCTCCCGCTCGAGGACAAGATCCGCAAGATCGCCAAGGAGATCTACGGCGCGCTCGGCGTGACCATCGCCCCGGCGGCGCACAAGGAGCTCCAGAACATCACCGAGATGGGCTACGGCCACCTGCCGGTGTGCGTGGCAAAGACCCAGTATTCCCTGTCCGACGACGCGGCGCTGCTCGGCCGCCCGACCGAGTTTGTCGTCAACGTCCGCACGGCGCGTCTCGCCGCGGGCGCGGGCTTTGTCGTCGTCGAGACCGGCGCGATCATGACCATGCCCGGCCTGCCCAAGGTGCCGGCCGCGGAGAAGATCGACGTGGATAAGGGCGGCAAGATCACCGGCCTGTTCTGATTTTTCATAAGACACAGCGAAAAGCCGCCCGGATGGGCGGCTTTTTCAGTTGCGCTATTCGAAAAGCGGGACGGTGGTGTCCCCGATCACAAGTGCCTGCACATCATCTATTCCAATATGTCCCATACCGCGATTGAACGACTCAAACTGGATATGGAAATTCTCCGATCCGCCCCGGATATGCTCCATCAGGATTTCTCCGTTTTTCAGCTGCAAACGTGCATAACGATCGCTGCTGCTTTCCGGGCTCTCCTGCACGACAGCGCCTTCCAGTCTGATGTCCAGCGGATCAAAGTACAGGGTATCCAGCCGGAGCACGGTTCCATCCGCCAGTGTGACCTCCCGGTCGAGCGGCAGGATCTCGTCTACCGGTTCCCACTTAGCAGGTACCGTAAATGTCCAGTTACCCTCTACCATCGTATATTTGTCCGTATCTGTATCCTTGTAGAAAATCATATCAAAGATAAAGGTGTATTCTTCCGGCCATTTCTCGTAATATTGACTGATTATAAATTCCGCCTTATTGTCATTCAAATCAGTATCCGGAAGCACAAACGGCCCTTCAGAACCACCGCGGCCGTTATCGCCGTTGGCCTTCAACTCGGCCAAAGTATTCCGGCGAAGATCCAGCACGGTCCGCGCCGGTTCGGCATACGGCCCTGTGTCCTGCTTCGCCCGCAGCGGTTTGCCATCGTCGCGCGACACCGTCCCTTTGATATAGACAGTACGGGAACTGCCGAAAATCTCGTCCAGCGTTATGGTATACCCCGCGTCCGACTGGCTGAGGCTCAGCGGCGTGCCAGTGTGCTCCTCCTCCCAGTCACCCACGGTCTGGCGGATGCTATCGCGGTACAGTGCAACGCCGACACAGCCGGTAATTAACAGCACTGCTGCGGTCGCTGCAATGATTGCTGTTCGCTTTGCTTTCATCGTCCTTCGCCCCTTTCTTTGGGCAACCGACTGCAGGATGCGGGCCTTGGACGCAGCTGACAGCGCCGCGCCCGCCATCCGGCGGTCGATCGCGCGTTTGACCTTGTCATCCATCGTCGTCCCATCCTTTCAGCGTTTGTTTCAGCTGCGCCCGTGCGCGGCGCAGACGGGTGGAGACCGTGTTTTCCTTTTCGTGCAGCAGCGCCGCGATCTCCGGCACGGTCAGCTCCTGCCAGTAGTAGAGCAGCACCGGCTCGCGGTACTTGGGCGCAAGGGCGAGCACCTGCCGCAGGATCTCGTCGTCCTGCGGCTCCGCGTCGGGCGGCGCAGGGATCTGCTCGAGAAGTTCCTCGCCGTCCAGCCGCTTGCGGTACCAGTACAGGCGGCGGTAATCCCGGCATACGTTGACCGCGATCGCCGTCAGCCATGTCTTTTCGCTCGCGCGCTGCTCAAACCGCTCCAGCCCGCGCCACGCCTTGAGCATGGTGTCCTGCACCGCGTCCTCCGCCAGATGCGGGTCGCGCAGAAGCAGCAGGCATAGAC
>USLE01000188.1 GCA_900555465.1 uncultured Butyricicoccus sp. | reverse complement strand
ATATCATATATCCGGACGCAATGGAGATGGCGGTCGAGAAGTCCGGCATCAAGCCGGTCGGCCGTGCGGACGTCGATCTGGGCGACCCGGCGGAAGAGGGCGGCCTGACCATCATCGCCAAGGTACCGGTTGAGCCGGAAGTCGAGCTGGGCGAGTACAAGGGCATCGAGGTCGAGAAGGAGACCGTCAAGGTCCCGGCAGCGGACGTCAAGGCGGAGCTCAACCGTCTGGCGCAGCGCAACGCGCGCACCGAGACCGTTGACCGCAAGGCTAAGAAGAACGACACGGTCGACATCGACTTTGAGGGCTCGATCGACGGCGTGCCCTTCGACGGCGGCAAGGCGGAGCACCACATGCTGACCCTGGGTTCGGGCGCGTTCATCCCGGGCTTTGAGGACCAACTGATCGGCTGCAAGGCGGGCGACGAGAAGGACGTTGTCGTCACCTTCCCGGAGGAGTACCACGCCAAGGAGCTGGCCGGCAAGGAAGCCGTGTTCAAGTGCAAGGTGCACAAGGTTGAGGAGACCATCCTGCCTGAGCTGGACGACGAGTTCGCCAAGGACGTTTCCGACACCTGCGAGACGCTGGACGACCTGAAGAAGGAGATCTCCGACCGCCTGAAGAAGGAGCGTCAGGAGGCTGCTGACCGCGCGTTCGAGGACAAGCTGATGGATGTCGTGATCGAGGGCATGAAGGCGGACATCCCGCAGGCAATGGTTGAGAGCCAGATCGATTCCTTTGTTCAGGACTTCGGCTACCGCCTCCAGATGCAGGGCATGACGCTCGAGCAGTATATCAAGATGACCGGCACCGAGATGGGCGCGTTCCGCGCCATGTTCCGCGATCAGGCTGACCGTCAGGTCAAGACCCGTCTGGCGCTGGAAAAGGTTGCCGAGCTGGAGAATATCGCAGTTTCCGACAAGGAACTCGACGAGGAATATGCTAAGATGGCGGAGCAGTACGGCATGGAGGTCGACAAGGTCAAGTCCATCGTATCCGCTGAGGCGCTGTCCGGCGATCTGAAGATCTCCAACGCGCTCGAGCTGATCAAGAAGAACGCCAAGGTCAAGAAGCCGGCGGCCAAGAAGAAGGCTGCGGAGGAGGCCGAGGCCACCGAGGAGACCGCGGAGTAATCCGCACACCCGTGCAGCAAAGCAGTGAAAAAGAGGCAGGCTGTTAAACAGCCTGCCTCATAAAAAGCGCGAGCGTTGCCCGCGCTTTTTGTGCAAAGGCCCGACCGGGGGAAAATCAGGATTTCTGCCCGGTCAGGGCGCAGCGGCCCTGCCGGCCGCAGGCCGGCAAGGGCGTCCCCCTGATCGAAACCGCGGTTTCGATCGTATGCATGAAAGGAGTCTTTCAAGTGAGTTTAGTCCCAATGGTCATCGAGCAGACCGGTCGCGGCGAGCGCTCGTTCGATATCTATTCCCGCCTGCTCAATGACCGCATCGTCATGCTGTGTGAGGAAGTCAACGATACGACCGCGTCCCTCGTGGTCGCGCAGCTGCTGTATCTGGAGGCGCAGGATCCGGACAAGGATATCTCGCTCTATATCAACAGCCCCGGCGGTTCTGTGACCGCGGGCATGGCGATCTACGACACCATGAACTATATCAAGTGCGACGTGTCGACCATCTGCATCGGTATGGCGGCGTCTATGGGCGCCTTCCTGCTGTCCTCGGGCGCGAAGGGCAAGCGCTACGCGCTGCCCAATGCGGAGATCATGATCCATCAGCCCTCCGCGGGCACGCAGGGCCAGATCACGGACATGGCGATCCACCTCAAGCGCCTCGAGACCATCAAGAAGCGCATGAACAAGATCCTGTCCGAGAACACCGGCAAGCCGATCGAGGTCGTCACCGCGGACTGCGAACGCGATAACTTCATGACCGCCGAGGAAGCGCTGGAATACGGCCTGATCGACAAGGTATTTGATAAGCATTGATGAGGAACTACACGGCGAAATGCCGGAACGAGGTGTGATATGCCGAATTTTGATGATGATAAGATGCTGAAATGTTCGTTCTGCGGAAAGCCCCAGAGCCGCGTGCGCAAGCTGATCGCGGGCCCGGGGGTGTATATCTGCGACGAGTGCATCGGCGTATGCACCAGCATTCTGGACGATGAACTGGACTTCGCGCCCGAGGAGCGCGAGGCGGAGGCTGCCGGCCGGCCCGAGCACCTGCCCACCCCGCAGGAGCTCAAGGCTGTGCTCGACGACTACGTCATCGGTCAGGACCGCGCGAAGATCGCGCTTTCCGTCGCGGTATACAACCACTATAAGCGCATTTACCACCCGGAGACCGAGGTGGAGCTGCAAAAATCCAACATCCTGATGCTCGGCCCCTCGGGTTCGGGCAAGACCCTGCTCGCGCAGACGCTGGCAAAGACCCTGCAGGTGCCGTTCGCGATCGCGGACGCCACCACGCTGACCGAGGCCGGCTATGTGGGCGAGGACGTGGAAAACATCCTGCTGCGCCTGATCCAGGCCGCGGATTTTGACGTGGAGCTGGCCGAGCACGGCATCATCTACGTCGATGAGATCGACAAGATCGCCCGCAAGAGCGAAAACCCGTCCATCACGCGCGACGTGTCGGGCGAGGGCGTGCAGCAGGCGCTGCTCAAGATGCTCGAGGGCACGACGGCGAACGTCCCGCCCCAGGGCGGACGCAAGCACCCGCATCAGGAGTTCATCCAGATCGACACCACGAATATCCTGTTTATCTGCGGCGGCGCCTTCGACGGGATCGAGGGCATCATCCAGAAGCGCACAGGCAAGCAGGGCATGGGCTTCGGCTCCGAGGTGCAGGGCAAGCAGGAGCAGCAGACCGACCGTTTGCTCGCGCAGATCGAGCCGCACGACCTGATGAAGTACGGCCTGATCCCCGAGCTGATCGGCCGCCTGCCGGCGATCGTATCGCTGGATACGCTGGATAAGGACGCGCTCGTGCGCATCCTGCAGGAGCCGAAAAACGCGCTGGTCAAGCAGTACCAGACGCTGCTCGCGCTGGACGGTGTGGAGCTGGAATTCGAGCCCGAGGCACTGACCAGGGTAGCGGAGATCGCGCTTGCGCGCAAGACGGGCGCGCGCGGCCTGCGTGGTGTGCTGGAGAACGTGATGACCGACATCATGTTCCGCATCCCCTCGGACGAGACCGTCAACCGCGTGGTGATCACGCCGGAAGTGGTCACCGGCGAGGGTGCGCCGCGGGTATCGCACGGTGCGCGCACGGCGCTGCCGGCGGGCAAAAAGCCGGATGAGCCGGCGGGTAAGCTGCGCCAGCCGAATAAAACTGCATAACTGGCGAAATGGATAGAAAATGTGGGCGGAACAAGGGTTTCGCCCGCTTTTTTTACAAAATCGTCATATAAAGCCGCTTTACAAACCGCGAAAAATATACTATACTGACGCTATTAAGCAATTTCCCGCGCATGAGGAGAGGAACTATGACAGGAACAAACGAAACGACGCTGACCCGGCTGCCGGTGCTGCCGCTGCGCGGGCTGGTGGCGTTTCCCCATATGATCATTCATTTCGACGTCGGGCGGATGATGTCCATCCGCGCGCTCGAGGCGTCGATGAAAAACGGCCAGCTGATCTTTCTGGCCGCGCAGCGTGAGCTCAAGACCGACGCGCCTTCGCCGGGCGACCTGTACCAGATGGGTACGGTGTGCATGGTGCGGCAGATCCTGCGCCTGCCGGGCGACAACATCCGCGTGCTGGTCGAGGGGCGCTCGCGCGCACTGGCGCACCAGTTCACCATGCCCGAGCAGGAGGGTGTCTGCATCTATGCCGAGGTGGAGGAGCTGGAGGACTATGTATTCGGCGTGACCGAGCGCCGCGCGCAGGCGCTTGTGCGCACCGCGCAGGAGCGCTTTGCCGAATATGCGCAGAATTCGCCGCGCATCTCGCCGGACGTGGAGCTGACCGTCGCCGAGGGCGGCGACCCGGGCTGGCTGGCAGACTACATCGCGCAGAACCTTGC
>USLE01000187.1 GCA_900555465.1 uncultured Butyricicoccus sp. | reverse complement strand
CGTCACAAGCGGCGTGACCAGAATATCCACCTTGGTCTCGCCCGAAACCGCCTTGCCGATCTCCGCGGCGATGATCGCCACGAACAGCACCGCCAGCGGGCCGCCCGCGCCGCCCAGCGCATTGGAGGCAAAGCCGACTGTAATGAGCGAAAACAGCACGAGCGGCGGACACTTGAGCGCATAGCCGATCGCCACCGCCATCGCCGGGCCGCTCATCGCGGAGGCGAGCCCGCCGACCGTGTACTCGATGCCGCTCACGGTCGCGACCGGCATGGTCAGAAACGGGATGCCGAACTGCGTGCCCACGGAGTCGATGATCGTACCGATGAGCAGCGAGCAGAACAGGCCCTGCGCCATCGCGCCGAGCGCGTCAATGCCGTACCGCTTGACCGAAATGACAATATCCTTGCGCTTTAAAAATGCTTTCAGCTTGTCCATATCCTTGTTGTCCCCTTACCCTTGTCCGGCAGGGCAGCGCACGCCCTGCAAACAGTTGTATACATAGCTGTCAAGACAGCTTCGCGGATATTATATCACATCCCTCCCCGCGGTACAAAGGGAATTTTCCGCGCAGCCGCATTTTTATGCAAGGGACACAAAAAAGGGCGCGCCGAGGGCAGTTTCCCCGGCGCGCCGCCCATATTCTGCCGCCGCTCGCTCAGCGCACCGGCGTATAGTCGATTTCCGAAACCTCGTCCGTGGCCTCGAGCTTGAAGATGACCGGCCGCAGGCCGTCGTTGCAGCTGCAGATCGCAACGCCCGGCTTGCGGATCCAGTCGCCGTAGTAGAACAGCCCGTCGCGCGCGCCGTGCGCGAGCGCGAACACATACTGATAGATCGCCTTCCACGCCTCGTCGCACAGGCCGTCCGGCTTGGCGTAGTCCGCGTAGAACACCTGCCCTTCGCGCAGCATCGGGCAGGCAGTCAGCCCCTCTGCGCCGTATTCCGCCGCCAGCTCCGTATCGAGCGTGGTCTTGAGCACGGTGATCTTTACCTTTTTCATCACTGTATCATCCCTTCTTTGTCCCGCTGCCGCAGCAGCAAAATACCATGATCCTTCCCGGCGCTTCCCGTCCCGCGGATTTTCTGCTATACTGGAAGCAGCATCCCGCACGCAAGGAGGAACCCGCCATGCTTACCCCGCGCTATCTGTTCACCGGCGACTTTGCCGCGTTCCAAGCATATTTCCGCGCCCAGCCGCACCAGGTGCGCACGTTCCGTAAGGGCGACTATCTGTGGACGCCGGGCGAGCCGTTCCGGGAGCTGTATTACATCCTGTCCGGTGTGGCGCAGACCTCGACCGCCCACGAAACCGGGCGGCGCAAGATCACGTCCTTCCACGGCAGCGGCACGGTGTTCCCCGGCTACCACCAGCAGGATTTCCGCATCGAGGGCGCGATCTCCACGGTCGCGCTGACCGATATGCAGACGCTGGCATTCACCAAAGAGCAGTTTCGCCGGATGTTCGAGGAGAACGCGCAGCTCAATGCACAGGTGGTGGAGTGGTACGCCATGTATGTCAACCTGCTGCTGTACGAAACCGCGCATCAGGAATACAACAGCACCTTCCTCAAGCTGTGCAACCTGCTCTACCTGCTGCCCGCGCGGCAGCCCGGCCCGGGCGGCTGCGTGATCGACATGACGCAGGACGACCTCGCGGACATCCTCGGCGTCAGCCGCGTGCAGCTCACGCGCGCGCTGGCCGTGCTCCGGGAGCGGGATATCCTGCGCACGCACCGCGGGCATATCGAGATCACCGACCGCGCCGCGCTCGCTGCATACTGCTCGCTGGAAACGCGGTAGCGCTGTCCTTATATGATAAGGATAACACTGACGAATGTCTGCCGTCTGCTCCAAATGATACAGAACAAAAAACAGGACATCTTCGGTGTCCTGTTTTTTTTAATTATTCCTCCGCCGCCCGCGGGAACACGCGCCGCCGCACCACAAAGTAACAAACCAGATGCGCGCAGATGGTCAGCGCCCACGAAATCGGATACGAGATGTACAGGCTGAACAGCGTGAGCTGCCACTGGAAAACCGTGAAAATCCAGATGATACGGAACAGACACGCGCCCGCGAGCGACACCAGCATGGGCAGGATGGAATAGCCCATCCCGCGCACGCTGCCCGCCACGACATCCATCATGCCGCACAGGCAGTAGGTCACGCTCACCACGCCGAGGCGCATCATGCCGTAAGCGATGACCTCCGGATCGCCCGAATAGATGCCCAGCAGCACCTGCCCGAGCAGGTGCGCGCCGTTGCCCAGCACCAGCCCGATGACGAATACCAGCGCCAGACACCGCACCAGCACCTTGTCAATGCGGTGATACTGCTTCGCGCCGAGGTTCTGGCTGGTAAAGCTGAGCGAGGTTTGATAGAGCGCATTCATCGAGGTATAGACAAAGCCCTCGATATTGCTCGCCGCGGTGTTGCCCGCCACGGCGATCGCGCCGAACGAGTTGATCGACGACTGGATCAGCACATTCGAGATATTGAAGATCACGCTCTGCAGGCCCGCGGGCAGGCCGACCTGCATCATGCGCAGGAATTTGTCCTTGTGAAAGGCGAGGTGCTTGAGGTTCACGCTGCACATGCCGTCCTGCTGCGTCAGGCACAGCACGATCAGCGTCGCGGAGATGATCTGCGAGATCACCGTCGCCGCCGCCACGCCCGCAACGCCCATATCCAGCACCAGCACGAACAGCAGGTCGCCCGCGACGTTTACAATGCCTGCCAGTGTCAGGAAATACAGCGGCCGCCGCGTATCCCCGACCGCGCGCAGGATCGCCGCGCCGAAATTATACAGCATGGTCGCCGGCATGCCGACGAAGTATACGCGCATATACAGCACCGCCTGATCAATCACCTCTTCGGGCGTTGCCATCCATTCGAGCATGGGCCGCGCGAGCAGCATACCCGCTGCGATCAGCACAAACCCGCCGATCACCGCGGTAATCAGCGCGGTCTGCACGGTCTCCTGCGCGTCGTCATAGTCGTTCGCACCGCGGAAACGCGCCACCAGCACGTTTGCGCCCACCGAAATGCCGATAAAGAAGTTGACCAGCAGGTTGATCAGCGAGCTGGTCGAGCCGACCGCCGCCATCGCATTGCTGCTGACGAACCGGCCGACCACGATGATATCCGTTGCATTGAATACCAGCTGCAGCACGCCCGAGCAGATCAGCGGGACCGCAAACAGCAGGATCCGGCTGAGCAGCGGCCCGCTGCACATGTCGATTTCGTAAGATTTCCTCATTTCGTCTTCTTCCCTTCCCAGTGAATAATCTTACCGCCTTCGCCCGCGCAAAGTCAATTGTGAATCCGCCGGATTTTGCTCTTGCGCACTGCTGCTTTTCGTGCTATATTTTAGTTAGTTAATGCTAACTATCGCAGGTGGAAACCCATCCGGAAATCATTAAAGGAGTGCAACAAAATGGTCAAGATCACAGTCGGGGTAGACGGGATGCAGTGCGGCATGTGCGAGGCGCATGTCAACGACGCGGTGCGCCGGGCGTTTCCGGTCAAAAAAGTCACCTCGTCGCACACCAAAGGGCAGACCGTTATCTTATCCGAGCAGCCGATCGGCGAGCAGGCGCTGCGCGACGTGATCGACCAAACCGGATATGAGGTGACCTCGTTTTCCAGCGAGCCATATGAAAAGAGGGGGCTGTTCGGCGCGTTCCGCAAGTGACCGTTCCGGCGCTTCACGCTGCAACAGGCTGCCGCCCTTCCTCCGGGCGGCAGTCTTTTCCCATTTCCGGCGCAGCAGGCTTGCCAGATGCAGCGCGGTGTAGTAGTATAAGGAAAAGCACCCGGCTGCATAACGCAATAAAAGGGATTATGCCCCGGCGGGAATCCCCTTCCCGCCGCCGGAACGAAACGGAGAGAGAATCAATTGAAGCATACCATTCTGATCGCGGAGGACGACCGCGATATCACCGAGCTGCTGACGCTGTACCTGACCGGCGCGGAATTCGATG
>USLE01000186.1 GCA_900555465.1 uncultured Butyricicoccus sp. | reverse complement strand
CACCGATCGAGCTGCTGTCCAGCGTGCCAGCCGTCCTGCGCGGCGTTGCGTTGACCGTCCCGTCTTCGTAGAAAATCGCTTCGTTTGCGGCAAGCGAGCTGTCCGTGTCGCTGGTAGCCAGCAGGATGCAGTCCTTGATCGTCGAGGATGCTACCTTATCCAGCAGCATGACGCCTTCGCCGCCCTTGAGCGAAGTGCCCAGCGTGTTGAGCAGCATGGTCGCCGCATCCGCGCGCTTGACCGCCGCCTTGGGGTCGGTAATGGAGACGCCTTCGGTCAGGCCCAGCGACTGCGCGCGGGCGATATAGTCCGCGGGCCAGAACGGGCCGATGTCCGCTTCCGTGTAGCCGAGCATGCGCAGCAGCATGGTGCATACTTCTCCGAAGTTGACCGTTTTTTCCGGTCCAAAGGTGCCGTCGGCGTAGCCGCGGATGATCGCCTGCTCTTTGAGATCCGGGTGCCGCACTGCCGCATTGACGTATGGTGCTGCCCAATGCGTATTCTTGACATCCGGGAAAATGGTGTAACTGCCGTACGCGCTGACGTCGGAAAATCCCATCGCCGTGACAGCCATTTTGCAGAACTGCGCGCGGGTGAGCGAGCCGTTCGGGTTGAACTGGTTATTTCCCATGCCCTGCATGATGCCGAGCGCATCCAGAATGGACGCCGTCTGCGCGAGCTTGCTGTCCGAAATATCCGAAAAAGCAGCAGACGCAGGCGCAAAGGTAAATATCAGCGCCAGACATATGCTGAGTATACGTTTTTTCACTTCTATCTCCTCCCTTTTACTGGGTGCGCAGCGCATCGACCGGCTGCAAATTGGACGCTTTGTTCGCCGGATACAGGCCAAATATAATGCCGAGCAGCGCCGAAAACAGGAACGCACCAATGATCAGGCCAATGGACGGCAGTACGGTAAACTGCTCTACTGCGGGCATATAACCATCCTGCATCTGTGCGAGCAGCATGTTGCCGAGGATCGCGGACAGGAAACATCCGACGATAATGCCGATCACGCCGCCGCAGCAGGAGACTACGGCCGCCTCCACCAGAAACTGCCCGACAATATCGCGCTTGCGCGCGCCGATCGCCATGCGGATACCGATCTCGCGCGTGCGCTCGGTGACCGATACCAGCATAATATTCATGATGCCGATGCCGCCGACCAGCAGCGAGATACCGGCAACGCCGCCGCCGAGCAGCGCCAGCATATTTGTCGAGGACTCGGACTGCTCCTGCCACTCACTATTGGAGTAGGCGCTGAAATAGCCGCCGCTGGCCTCGCACCGGCTCTGCATGAACTCCGGCAGCAGCGTGCTGGTCAGCTCAGAGATGTCTTCTCGGGTCGCAGCCTTGATAACGTACTGTTTATCCGAAATGCCGCTCATGCTCATCATGCTGTTTTGCAGGGTATACGGCATCACGATCAGCTGGTCTTCTGTATTGAGTTTGCCGTCGAACTTGCCTTCATACACGCCGATGATCTCAAAGCTCTTGCCGCCGATGCGGATCTTCTGCCCAAGCGGGCTCATAGCGCCGAAAAAGTATTTCCGGATGGTTTCCCCAATGACACACACGCGCGAGCGGCTCGTGCAGTCCGCCTCGGAGATATCCCGTCCGGCGGAGATCGTGTGGCTGGTTACCTCGCCGTAATCCTGATTGCCGAAATACATATAAGTATAGCCGTTATCGTTGCTCAGCTTCTGCGAGCGGTATTGAATACCGTCGCTCTGCCAGTCGTAATACTGGGTCTGCGGCGACCATGCCGCAACCTTATCGGCCAGCTCGGTATCCAGATATTCTTCAAAATCTTCCCAATCGCGGCTCTTGGCGCCCCAGCCGTACACATCGATACGGTTGACGCCGAGCGCCTCATATTGCAGCCGCTGGAGCTTACTGGTGCCCTGAATGGAGGCGACGATCGCAATAACCGACGCAACGCCGATGATGATGCCCAGCATGGTGAGGATCGAGCGCACCTTGTTGTTCAGGATGGACTTGAACGCCATGCGGACGGTCTGCATCCAGTTCATGTGCCGCTCCCCCCTTCCGTGGGCGCATCCGAGATGATGCGGCCGTCCTGAATCGTAACGATCCGCTTTGCCATCTGCGCGAGATGGTTGTCATGCGTGATCAGAATGATCGAAGTGCCCTGCTCATTGAGCGCAGTCAGCTGCTGCATGATATCCAAGCCGGAGGCCGAATCCAGGTTGCCGGTCGGCTCGTCCGCCATGATGATCGGCGGCTTGGCCGCCACTGCGCGGGCGATCGCAACACGTTGCTGCTGGCCGCCCGACATCTCGCCCGGGCGGTGATCCATGCGGTTTTCCAGCCCGACCGCCGTCAGCGCATCCACTGCCAGTCTGCGTCGCTCTTCCCTGCCGAGGCCGCGGTAAATCAGCGGCAGTTCGACGTTTTCCAGCGCGGTCAGCGCCGGGATCAGGTTAAAGCCCTGAAAGATAAATCCGATCTCGCGGTTGCGGATACCGGACAGCACGGAGGGCTTCATCTCGCTGACCGCCTGCCCGTCCAGATAATAGGTGCCGTAGGTCGGGATATCCAGACAGCCGAGGATATTCATCAGCGTGGATTTGCCCGAGCCGGACTGGCCCAGGATGCACAGGAACTCGCCCCATTCGACCGTCAGCGAGATGTTATCCAGTGCACGGACCTCGTTCTCGCGGCCCTCGTTGTAGATCTTGCTCATCTGCCGGACATCGATCAGCAGGCCGGAAGCCTCGTTTTCCGACATGGTCTCAGTCGCTTGCGGCGCTTTTTTACCAAACATAGCGCCCTCCTCAGCCGACTGCGACCACTGCATCTCCGGACATCATATCCGAATAGAGATCCTGCGGACCTGCCAGATAAACCGTTGTCCCTTCGTCAACGCCCCAGAGGATCTCGGTGTTGGTGGAATCCGAGATGCCGATCTCCACCGGCACGAGGTAGTACCCCTCCGGGATGCCTTCCGTACCCTCGGGGATCTCCAGCGTCTCGTCAAACGGGATCTCCTCACCGTTTTCGTCGGTAAGGGGCTTTGCAAAGACCGCGGTGCCGTTCTCCGTGTTGACGATCGCGCTTGTCGGGACCATCAGGCAGTCCATCGAGGATGCCGTGGTGATCTGGTAATCCACCATCATACCGCTGTAGATCGACTGGCCCTCGATCGGATCGATCGCGATGACCGCGCGGAAGGTCGGCATGCTGCCCTGACTGCCGCTTGCATCCTGTGTCGGCTCCAGCGCGACCGATTCCACCGTGCCGGTCAGCATCAGCTCAGAGCCGTCATAAGTATACATATTCATGGTTGCCAGCTGGCCTTCCTGGACTGCGCCGACATCGGTCGACATAACGTCCGCGTTGACCACAATGTCGTTCAAGTCCGCAACAACGACCAGCGGCTCAGTGCCGGTGATCTGCTGGTCCTCGACTGCATTCAGGCTGACGACCACGCCGTCGATCGGGGACTCGATCGTGGAATCGCTGATGAGCTTTTTCAGCTCGGTGACACGCTTCTGCTTTTCGGTGACCTGACGCTGCGCGGTCGTGACACCGTTGCGCGCCGCGGTCACAGCGCTCTGCGCGCTCTTGACCTCGTCCTGCGCCGCATCGCTCGACAGGCGCATGATGGTCGCGCCGCTGCTGTAGCTGTAGTAATCAATGCCGTTCATGGAAGTGATCTCGCCGCTCATCTGCGCGGTGACCGCTTCCTCGCGGCTGTATTCGAGCGTACCCGAACCGGCAGGATAGACCGTGCCCGCGCTGCCGGCGGAGACCGTGGCGGTCGCGGTCATCCCCTTCGTGAGCGTGCCGGGGTTATCCATCGAGATCACCACGCGGAACACCTTGACGCCGTCGCTCGAAACGCGCTCGGTCTTTTCAACGGACGAGACCGTGCCGCTGATCTCGCTCATCGCCGAGGGGATGGAAACGGTCGCGGACTGCCCGGACTGGATATCGTTGATATAGGCGGAGCTGAAGAACAGGGAAAGGC
>USLE01000185.1 GCA_900555465.1 uncultured Butyricicoccus sp. | reverse complement strand
GGTCATAGCCCGCGCCGGACAGCGCCGCGCCGTAAGCGGTGACCTCGGTGACCTCGCTGCCCGCCAGATAACGGACCATGTCGAAATCATGGATGGTCATGTCCATGAAGATGCCGCCGGAGACCTTGATGTAATCCATCGACTGGTGATCGGGATCGCGCGAGGTGACCTTGACGATGTTGGGCTTGCCCAGACGGCCGGAGGCGACCGTGTCGCGGACCATCTTGTGGTTGTGGTCAAAGCGGCGGACAAAACCGACCTGCAGCTTGACGCCGGCTTGCTTGACCGCTTCGAGCGCCTCCTCGATCTTGGCGAGGTTGGTGTCAATCGGCTTCTCGCAGAACACGTGCTTGCCGGCCTTGGCAGCGCGCATGATGAACTCCGCATGGGTGTTCGTGGAGGAGCAGATGAATACCGCGTCGATCGTGGGATCGCTGAAGATCATCTCCGGGTCCTCGTAGCACTTTTCAATGCCCATGTCCGCCGCCCACGCACGGGTAGCGTCGTTCATGAACGGGTCAGCGACCGCGTACAGCTCAGCTTCCGGCACGGCGTGCGCCAGATTTTCACCATGCAGCTTGCCAATGCGTCCTGCACCAAGCAGACCAATACGTACCTTTTTCATCTTCATGCACTCTCCTTCATTGTGTTTGAAAAAATGGTATTTCTTCCTCCCTGTGCGGAAAAAGCAGGATATTAGAAGCGGGGGCCTTTTTGCTGTGCTATAATAGAATGCAGCACGGCAAGAAGGTGAAAAATGCAACTTATATCGCATTTAAAATGCGATTTCTGCGTTTTCTGCACCTTGTATGCGATTATTATACGCGGAAAAATCAAAATGCCGTTAGCGGGTTCTTGTGGAAAAAAACGGCGGCAGCGTTAGAAATCAGAGGAAATTTCCGGCAGGAATTGCGAAATCTTGTGATTGCGGGAGGGAGAGACAATGGCAGCAGAGCAGAATGGAAGGCTTCCGGAATTTGTAAACTGCATCCTGATCGACCGGGCGCACAACAACAGGCAGTCCCACCTGCCGCATGTGCACGAAAACGAGCTGGAGCTGTTTTATGTGTACGCCGGGGATGGACAGTACATGGTGGACAACCGGTATTACCCGATCCGCGCGGGCGATATCGTGATCTGCAATGCTGGCGTGCTGCACGGGGAGGACCCCGCGCTCGTGCGGCAGATCCATTCCTACAGCGTCGCCGTGACCGGCGTGCAGGTCGAGGGCCTGCCCCCGAACTGCCTGATCGACGATAAGACCCGGCCGGTCGTGTCCTGCGGGCAGCTCTCCAGACAGGTGGGGCCGCTGATGCAGATGCTCTACATGCTCTCGGCTGATCTGGTGCACCTGCGCGACGTGTGCAGCGGACTGGCCGGTTCGATGCTGCTGCTGACGCAGGCGCTGCTGCGCAGCCGCGCGCACAACGAGCAGCTCGACGAGCTGGAGCAGCCCTCCGTGCTCGCGCATCGGGTGCGGCGGTATCTGGACGAGCACCACACCGAACAGCTCACCCTGCGCATGGTCGCAGCCCGGCTGCATGTGAGCGAATATTATCTGGCGCATGTGTTCAAGCAGGAGTTCGGCATCCCGCCCATGCAGTATGTGATGAAGCGCCGCATCGGCGAGGCGCAGGAGCTGCTGATGAACACCAACCTGCCGGTCGCGGAGGTCGCGGACCGGCTGGGCTACAGCAGCGTCTGCCACTTTAATGCGATGTTCAAGAAAAATGTCGGCATGCCGCCGGGCCGGTTCCGCCGGTCCTTCCAGGGCAAGGACGGGGAGGACGACAAGCCGTAACAGCAGTCTGGCCGCAAAAAGCAAAGTTTTGCTATAGCGGGCGGAGCAAATCGTGCTATAATATAACAAAAGAAAAAACGGAGGAGAGCGTATGGCACAGCAGAATCCGCTCAATGTGCAATGCTTTGTCAAAAAAGATTTCCAGTCGGTCTTTGTGGGCGAAAACGACCCCAAGCTGCTCTATGTCAGCGAGATCCGTCCGGATGCGAGCACGCACCCGCGTGTGATGCACGCGCATGAGGACTTTGTCGAGATCATCCTGATCTGCAGCGGGTCGAGTGAATATCTGATCCACGATAAGAAATGTTTCATCCGGCCGGGCGACCTGCTGGTATACAATGCGGGCGTGGTGCATGACGAGATCTCCGGCCCGGATATCGAGATCGGCAGCTACTGCGTCGCGATCGGCGGGCTGCATATGCCCGGGCTGAAGCCCAATATGCTGATCCCGGCGGATGAGGGCTATGTGTTCCCGACCAGGCGCAGCTTCGGCGACCTGCGCATCCTGTTTGAGATGATGTTCCGCAATCTGGCATCCGGGGAGCCGCGCGCCGAGGCGTTCTGCAGCAGCCTGATGCACGCGCTGCTGGTCAAGGTGCTCGCCGTGACCGAGGGCGCGGACGCCGCGGACGAAAAGCCGGTCGAAGAGCCGCCGATCCTGGGCCGCCGCATCAAGGAGTACATCGACAGGCACTATATGGAGCCGATCACCCTGCAGAGCATGGGCGAGGCGCTGCATATCAGCCCCTATTACTTATCCCATGTGTTCAAGCAGATGAGCGGGTATTCCCCGGTGCAGTATCTGCTGCGCCGCCGTATCGGTGAGGCGCAGACCCTGCTCATCACCACCGACCTGCCGATCACGCGCATCGCGGAGATGGTGGGCTATGATACGCAGAGCTATTTCAATCTGCAGTTTACCAAGAACGTGGGCATGCCGCCCAACAAGTTCCGGCAGAACTACATCGTTTCGCAAAACGAGCCCAGGGACGGCGCCAAGAGCCGCCGCAGGAAAAAATAAACGGATACGCAAACCGGCCGCACGGGTTTCTGAACCTGTGCGGCCTTTTTATTTGCGGAAAAGCGAAGCGCCCCTTCCGGCGGGAGCCGGAAAGGGCGCTGCTGCAAAAGAAATAGAAGAAAAGGGAATGGGATAAGTTCAGCGGTAATCGTAGTCCGGGCCGTCGGACAGGGACGTGTAGGTCGCTTCGCGGGTGAAGTACATTTCTGCAAAGATGAGAGCCATAGCAAAGATCGCGAACAACATGATGATACACTCCTTTTTTGAAATTTTATAATAAATTGGTTGATGGTAAGTGTTTTGCAGGACGGCGGGTGCCGTTCTGTTTTACTGTCTATATCATAGCAGCCCGGCGGCGCATTTTCTTCCAGTTTTATGTGTTTGCCGCGCCTTCGCAAGGATTTGTAAAACGCAGTGCGCATGCGGCCCTGCGGTGCAGGAAAACCGCGCAATATACTGCAAAACCGGCCCGCTGCGGCGCGGAGATGATCGTGGAAAATTATAAAGAAAATGCCTGATTTTCATAAAATCTTGGCATTGGGTGGATTTTTCATATCAATTTGGTGCAAAACACAGGGGCGCTTCCCTAAGAGGGAGGCGCCATCCCGGGCAAAAAGCGAGATATTCAAAAATCTGCGCGCAAAACCCGCGGGCCGGTATTTTCCGGCGGGCGGGAAAATCGCGGATTGCCGCGAGAAAAGGTTCTCAAAAATGCGGGAATTGCACAAATACACGCGCAAAATTAAAAATTTATTGGAAAAATTGCAAGAGACCAAGATGTTAGAAGAAATCCAAAATGCAAGATGGTACACTAGAACCATCAAAAACGAGGGCCGCGAAAACAGCGGCTGAGAGTGACATATCGTTTGAGGAGGAAGAAAAATGAGCAAAACCAAAATGACAGTTGGCCAGGCGATCGTCAAGTTCCTGAACCAGCAGTACATCGAGATGGACGGCAAGGAAGAGCCCTTCGTAGACGGCATCTTTACGATCTTCGGCCACGGCATGGTCGTCGGCCTCGGTCAGGCGCTCGAGGAAGACCCGGGCCACCTGCGTGTTTATCAGGGCCGCAACGAGCAGGGCATGGCGCACGCCGCGATCTCCTACGCGAAGCAGCACAACCGCCGCAAGATCATCGCGTGCTCGTCCTCGATCGGCGTCGGCGCGGCGAACATGGTCACCGCCGCCCTGACCGCTACCATTAATAACATCCCGCTCCTGCTG
>USLE01000184.1 GCA_900555465.1 uncultured Butyricicoccus sp. | reverse complement strand
CTGTACGACGGCCTGTTCGACATGCTCGGCGCGGAGAACTTCGCCAAATATCAGGAGCGCGGCTCGATCGAGGTCGCGCCGCTCGCCTACATGCGCGGCCGCACGCTGGACGACAGCTTCATCATCCTCGACGAGGCGCAAAACACCACGCCCGAGCAGATGAAGATGTTCCTCACCCGCCTGGGCTTCGGCTCGCAGGCGGTCATCACGGGCGACATCACGCAGATCGACCTGCCGGACGGCAAGCAGTCCGGCCTCAAGGAAGCGCTGCGCGTGCTGGACGGCGTGGAGGGCATCGCCCAGTGCTATTTGACCGAAAAGGACGTCGTGCGCCACGAGCTGGTGCAGCGCATCGTCAAGGCGTATGCGGATTATGAGAGCAAAAAGGGCAAAAGTAAGGCGCCGGACAACAGGCATCCGGCCTTCCGCCGAAAAGGGGACAAGCGATGAACCACCAGATCAATATCGGGTTTGAGACCGCGGTCGAGGACGAGCAGGCGGTCGCCGAGCTGGTCCGCACCTGCGCGCTGCGCGTGCTCGAGAGCGAAGACGTGCCGTTTGATGCGGAGATCGACGTGACCGTCGTGGACGCGGACGCGATCCGCGAGATGAACGCCGAATACCGGGATAAGGACGCGGTGACCGATGTGCTGTCCTTCCCGATGTACGAGTTTTATAACGGCGAGCCGCGCGAGGAACTCGAGCGCGAGCCGGACTCGGGCTGCGTCATGCTCGGGGATATGATTCTGTGCTACACCCGCGCCTGCGAGCAGGCGGCGGCGTTCGGCCATTCGCCCGCGCGCGAGTGCGGCTACCTCACTACGCATTCCGTGCTGCACCTGCTGGGCTACGACCATGAGCGGAATGATGCGGATACCCGCCTGATGCGCGGGAAGGAAGAGGACAACCTCGCCTTCCTCGGCCTGACGAGAGATACAGAAGTATGAAGAAAAACATCCGAAAACTGCATGAGAGCTTTCTTAACGCCTTCCGCGGGCTGGGGCTGTGCATCCACGGGGAGCGCAACTTCCGCGTGCACATGGTCGCGGCGTTTTATGTCACCGTGTTCGCGCTGCTCGGGCGCGCCTCGGCGGAGCAGGCCGCGCTGCTGTGCATCTGTTTCGGCCTGACGATGGGCGCGGAGCTGATGAACACCGCGATCGAGCGCCTGTGCGACCGGCAGGCGAGCGGGTACGACGGCTTTGTCCGCAACGCGAAGGACATCGCGGCCGCGGGCGTGTTCGTGTGCGCGGCGGCGTGCGTGGCGGTCGGCGTGTGCGTTTTCCTCGCTGAAGGCGTGCTGCTGGCGGCCTTGCAGTACATTCTGGCGCATCTGTGGATCGCGATGGCGCTGGTGGTCACGGTACCCATTGCGCTGTGGTTTATTTTTTATTATGGGAGAATACAATGAGTAAAATTACCAAAACAGCGGTCGTTTCCGTGGTCGGGCGGCCGAATGTCGGCAAATCCACCATGACCAACAAGCTGGTCGGCCAGAAGGTCGCCATCGTATCGAACAAGCCCCAGACCACGCGCACGCGCATCACGGGCGTGCTGAATAAGGGCGAGACGCAGTATGTCTTTCTGGACACGCCCGGCCTGCATAAGCCGCGCTCCCGTCTGGGCGACTATATGTGCAAGGTCGTGACCGATACGGTCTCTGAGGTGGATGTAGCGGCGCTTGTGGTCGAGCCGATCGCAAACATCGGCCCGGCGGAGCAGAGCCTGATCGACCAGATCAAACAGCACCACATGCCCTCCATCCTGGTCATCAACAAGATCGACACGGTGAAAAAAGAGGAGCTGCTTGCGGTCATCGCGGCCTATGCCGCAGCGCATGACTTCGACGCGGTCGTGCCGGTCTCCGCGCGCACGGGCGAGGGCTTAAACGACTTCCTCTCCGAGGTAGACAAGTATGCGATCGAAGGCCCGCAGCTGTTCCCCGAGGACATGGTCTCCGACCAGCCCGAGCGCCAGCTTGTGGCCGAGATCATCCGCGAGAAGATGCTGCGCCTGCTGGACCGCGAGGTGCCGCACGGCGTTGCGGTCGGCATCGAACGCTGGAACGAGCGCGAGGACGGCCTGATCGAGATCAACGCGGTCATCTACTGCGAAAAGAACAGCCACAAGGGCATTATTATCGGCAAGCAGGGCGCGATGCTCAAGGAGATCGGCCGGCAGGCGCGCGCGGATATCGAGCGCATGCTGGACGCCAAGGTGTTTCTCGAGCTGTGGGTCAAGGTCAAGGAGGGCTGGCGCAACAACCAGTACCAGATGCGCAACTTCGGCTACGAGGACCAGTAAATGGCCGAGGTCAAGCTGCGCGCGCTCGGCCTGCGCGAGGTGGATTTCGGCGACTTTGACCGGTATCTGACCGTGCTGACCGAGGACGGCCGCAAGGTTGAAATTTTATGCAAAAACGCGCGGCGGGGCAAAAAGCAGAACCCTGCCGCGCGGCAGTTTTGTTATTCCGAATTCATCCTGTCCGAGCAGCGCGGGCGGTACACGCTGCGCGAGGCGGATTTTGTGCATTCGTTTTTCCCGCTCTCGCAGGATATCGAGCGGTACGCGCTCGCATGCTATCTGGCGGAGGTCGCGGCGGCGCTCACCACGCCGGACGAGGACAACCCGGCCATCTGCCGCCTGCTGCTGCACGCGCTGTATGCGCTCGAGGGCAAAAAACGCGAGCCGGCGCTCGTCAAGGCGGCGTTTGAGTGGCGCGTGATGGCGGAGAGCGGCTACGCGCCCGATCTGTCGGACTGCGGGGTATGCGGGAATGTGATCGAGCAGCCGCCGGTATACTTTTCCGTGCGCGCGGGCACGGCGGCGGACGAAAAATGCGCCCGCCGCGTCGGCGGGTATGCGCAGCTTGCGGATTCCACGCTGCGCGCGCTCGTGCATGTGCTGACGTGCGAGGCGGGCAAAACCTATGCCTTTGCGCTGACCGGCCCGGCGCGCGAGCAGTTCTGCCGCATGGCGGAGGACTATGTGCAGTACCACCTCGGGCGCGGGTTTGACAGTTTGCAGTTTTACCGGTCGGTGGCGCTGCCGGAGACCGGACGCAGAGACAAACCATCTGCACCGTGAACGCGGTTCAGGGGGGCAGATGCCTCATTTGTGTAATGCAGGAGTGAAATATGAACAGATTAGGGGAAAAATCCTTAAAAACACTGGAATATTACGAGATCCTCGACCGCCTTGCGGCGCAGGCCGCGTCCGAGGCGGCGAAGGAGAAATGCCGCGCCCTGCGGCCGCTGGACGACCATGAGCAGGCGCAGGTCTGGATGGATCAGACCACGGACGCGAAAAACCTGATGATCCGGCAGGGCAGCCCGGGCTTCGGCGGCATCCGCGAGGTGGGCGCGATTCTGGCGCGTGCTGCACGCGGCGGTACGCTTAACCCGCGCGAGCTGCTCGACGTGGCGAGCCTGCTGCAGACCGCGCGCCGCGCGCTGGTGTACGACGCGGAGCACGAGGAAAAGACCACGCTCACGCCGATTTTCGGCCTGCTTTCCGGCAACCGGACGCTCGAGGAGGCAATCACGACCGCGATCGTCTCCGAGGAGGAGATCGCGGACGGCGCAAGCCCCGAGCTGCTGTCCATCCGCCGCGAGCTGCGGCGCATTTCGGGCAAGGTGCGCGAGACGCTCAACCGCCTGATTTCGGGCGAGCGGTCCAAGTATTTGCAGGAGACCATCGTCACGCAGCGAAACGGGCGCTACGTTGTGCCGGTCAAGGCCGAGCACCGCGGCGACATCCCGGGCCTGGTGCACGATACCTCGTCCACCGGCGCGACCGTGTTCGTCGAGCCGCAGCAGGTCGTGGAGATCAACAACCAGATTAAGGTGCTCGAGGGCCGCGAGGAGGCCGAGATCGAGCGCATTCTGGCCGAGCTGTCGAACGAGGTCGCGCTGTATAAAAATGCAATCGAGCAGGATTACGACGCGCTCGTCTCACTCGACTTCATCTTTGCGCGCGCCAAGCTGTCGTTTGAGATGAACGCCGCGCCGCCGGTGCTCGTGGAGGGCGCGAGCCGCTGCCGCCTGCTG
>USLE01000183.1 GCA_900555465.1 uncultured Butyricicoccus sp. | reverse complement strand
GTGCGGAACAGCCGCATGGTCGAGCAGGCCGCGGCAGCCTCGAGCAGGTTGGTTTTGCCCTGCCCGTTTTCCCCGCAGATCAGGTTGACCGACGGGTCGAGCACAAAGCGTTCGTGTTCATAATTGCGGAACTGCTCGAGTTCGAGCGAATGGATGTTCATAGATGCTTGACCTTACAGTTTGGATTTTTGCTTTTCAGGAAGTCGATGAGCGGCTGCGCGCCGCCCTCGATGGCGTCCGTGGGGCAGACCACGTTGGTCGGCTTGCCGTCCGGCTCGGACTGGATGCACACCAGCCCCCGGCCCTCCTGGATCAGGCGGATGCTGGCATAGGGAACCGTGATGCGTGATTTGCCCTCCTGCGCGCTGTAAACAAAGCGCTTGTTTTCAAAGCTGATGGAATAATGCAGCTCGCTCGTGCCGTACTGCTGGATCAGCTGCTTTTCATAGCGCGCGGTCTGCGGGCCGGGCATGGAGCCGCGCAGGAATTTGATGAAAAAGAACATGAATGCGGCCGCAAACGCAACAAACAGCAGGAACATGAAATCGTCCCCTACGCCTGCATTGATCTGGTTGAGGCAGAGCGAATAAACGATGACAAACGCGGCCAATATCAGCAGGATATAGGCCATGTATCTGTTTTTATTGGCAAATCTGGAAAAATATGTTTTCCAGTTCTCGTGGCTGATCTGGTACTGGATGGTTTTGCCCTGCATGGGACAGACCTCCCTGTTGTGTAAAATGGGTCAGACGATCAACACGGTCTCGCCGTCAAGCGCAACCGTGTCCCCGGGGCGCAGCTTTCTGCCGCGCTGGGTGCAGGTTTCGCCGTTGACCTGCACCTCGCACTCCGCGATGCGGATCTTGGCCTCGCCGCCCGAGGCGACCAGGTTTGCAAACTTCAAAAGGGCGTCGAGCTTGATAAACTCGGTTTCGATCTTGATCTCAGTCATTGGCTTTCAGCCTCACAGGCAGGACAAGGTAGGTGTACTTATCGCCCTCGAGCGGCGAGATGACCATCGGGTTGAGCGGCCCCTTGAGCTGGACCTTGACCGTGTCATCGCCGGCGGCGCGCAGCGCGTCGAGCAGGTAGCGGTTGTTAAAGCCGATCTCGAGCTCGTCGATCGTGCCGTCAAACGAGCACTCGTCATAGCTCTTGCCGACCGCGGTGATGCACGACATCTGGACATAAGAGCCGTCAAAGTGCAGGCGGACCGGGTTTTTGAGCTTTTCGGACACGATCAGCGACACGCGCTCGATGCAGGTGATCAGCTCGTGGCGGTCGGCCTGGACCACATATTCAAATTCCGCCGGGATCGCCGCGCGGTAGTTGAGAAACTCGCCGTCGATCAGGCGGGTGATCAGCGTGGTGCCGCCGATGCGGAACAAAATGTTCTTTTTATCCGGGAAAATCTCGACGTCGCCGTCCTCTTCGGTCAAAATGCGCTCGATTTCGCGCAGCGAAGAGCCGGGCACGACGAATTTCATGTCCCCGGGAATGCCCTCAACGGTTTCGCGGCGCACGGACAGGCGGTAGCCATCGACTGCGACGACGTTCAGGCGGTTGCCTTCAAGCTCAAACAGGCAGCCTGTGTGGATGGGCTTGGATTCGTTGTCGGACACCGAGAAAATGGTCTGCGCGATCATGCTTTTGAGCATGGCCTGCGGCAGGGAAAAACCGGTTTCCGCCGAAACCTCGGCGAGCGCCGGGTATTCGTCCGCCTCGGTTGCGATCAGGTTGAACACCGCGCGGCCGCACTTGATGGTGGTCAGCAGCTTGTCGTCGGTTTCCAGATAGACCACATCCTGCGGCAGCTTGCGGACAATGTCGTAAAACAGGCGGGCGTTCAGAACAATGCTGCCGGATTCGATCACATCGACTTCAGCAGTAGTGCGGATTCCCATCGACAGGTCGTAGCCGGTCAGGGTGAGGGTGTTGGATTCCGCGGTAATGAGCAGGCCTTCGAGCAGCGGCATGGCGCTTTTGCCCGTGACTGCGCGCGAAGCCGTGCCGATCAGGCTGAGCAGGGTTTCTTTTTCACAGGAGAATTTCATGAGGGTTCCTCTTTCTTCGGAAATCTGAAAAGAAAATAGAATAGGTTTTTATCGTAGTAGTAGTACCTGGGGAAATTGGGGAAAACCCGTGGAGAGCGAGAGTTTGTGCGGGAAATGTCGTACACAGAGCGTTGTGGATGGATTTTGTAAGTTCCACAGCTTCCACAGTTTGCTATTTTATCCACAGGGCTGTCCTTGTGTAATCCACAGGCCACTGGGGACAAAACGAATGGAGAATGTAGAATGGATAATGGAGAATTGTGGACCGCGTGCAGCATCGCTGTCATTCTCCATTTTCCATTGTCAATTCTCAATTGTCAGTCGCCGCGGATGTTGTTATGCAGCTTTTTGATGACGTCCTCGGTCTCGCGGGAGTTCTTGCGCTCCTCCTCGATCTTGTTGCAGGCGTGCATGACCGTGGTGTGGTCGCGCTTGAAGATCTTGGCGATATCCGGGAAGGAATATTCCAGCTCCTGCCGGATCATATACATGGCCATCTGGCGCGGGTAGGCGACGTCCTTGGAGCGGTTCTGCGAGATCATCTGCTCGACCGGGATGTAGAAGTAGTTGGCGACCGCTTCCATGATGCGCTCGGGCGTGGGGTTGAGGCCGGGGTTCTCGGTGCGCAGCGCGTCGATCGCGTTTTCCGCGAGGTTTACCGTGATGCTCTCGCCCATCAGCTCGTGCATGGCCTTGATCTTTTTGACCGCGCCCTCGAGCTGGCGGATGTTGGCCTGAATGTTTTCCGCGATGTAGTTGGATACCTCGTCCGGCAGCTCGACACCCATCTTGACCGCCTTGTCTCGGATGATCGCGATGCGGGTTTCAAAATCGGGCGGCTGGATGTCCGCGAGCAGGCCCCATTCAAAACGGGTCTTCATGCGGTCCTCGAGCGTGTTGATCTCCTTGGGCGGCCGGTCCGAGGTGAGCACGATCTGCTTTTTCGCCTCGTAAAGCGCGTTGAAGGTATGGAAAAATTCCTCCTGCGTGCGCTCGCGGCCGGCGATGAACTGCACGTCGTCGAGCAGCAGCAGGTCGACCATGCGGTACTTGTTGCGGAAGGCCTGCACGTTGCCCTCCTGAATGGCGGTGATCAGCTCGTTGGTGAAGTCCTCGCCCTTGACGTAGATGATGCGGAATTCCGGGTGCGTGCGGCGCAGGACGTTCGCGATCGCATACATCAGGTGGGTCTTGCCCAGACCCGAGTTGCCGTAGATGAACAGCGGGTTGTTTTCCGCCGCGGGCCGCTGCGCGACTGCAAGCGCCGCCGCGTGCGCGAATTTGTTGCTCGAGCCGACGATGAACCGCTCGAAGGTATAGTCGTCATAGGGGGAAGAGCTGGTCGCGGCCGGCGTGGTGTACTCGCCCGTCACAACCACGACCGCGATCTGGTCGCCGGTCAGCTCGTAGAGCGCGTTCTGCAGCGGCTCGATGAACTTCTGGTCGATGAATTCCTTCTTGAACTGGACGGGGGAATGCAAAATCAAACGGTTGTCCGTAAAGGAAACAACCGTTGCATCGTCGAACCAGGCTGAAAGGCTGGACGGCGGGAAATCGCGCTCAAGGCGTTCGAGCGCCATCTCCAATATATTATTTGCCATAGGGCGCCTCCTGTCGATATGAATACAGATATAATAATAGCACAGGTTATCCACAGATTCAACGCAAATTGTTGATAAAACGCGAACCTTGCGCTTGTAACGGCCCAATTTCTTGTGCTATTTTTAAACCCGTCCCCAAGATGTTGAAAACACAAAAAAACCTTGACAAGAGGGCTTTTTTATAAGATAATAATTATTGTCTCATATTATGCGGACAGGCAGCGGCATGTGCCCGCGTCTCGCGCCGGACCTATGCCGGTGCCCATCCGTAAATTCAGAAAACAGGGAGGTGCACGAAGAATGAAGAGAACGTACCAGCCGAAGAAGCGTCAGCGCTCCAAGGAGCACGGTTTCCGCAAGCGCATGCGCACGTCGAACGGCCGCAAGGTGCTGGCC
>USLE01000182.1 GCA_900555465.1 uncultured Butyricicoccus sp. | reverse complement strand
CGGCACGACCGATCCGGGCACGGGCGGCGGTGAGACCGGCGGCGGCACGACCGATCCGGGCACGGGCGGCGGCGAAACCGGCGGCGGTGACGTGCCGGTCGATCCGGAAGCATAAGAAGTAGAAAAAAGGAGTTTGTGAATTTGACTGCGAAACAGACTGTAAAAGCGATCTGCGAGGCGCTGCTTGAGAAGAAAGCGCAGGATATCCAGGTTTTGCAGGTCGAGCGCCTGACCGAGCTGACCGAGTATTTCGTCATCTGCTCGGCAACCTCGACCACGCAGGTCAAGTCGCTGGCCGACAATGTCGAGTGGCGGCTCAAGTACGACCATGAGACGGTCGTGCACCATACCGAGGGCTACGAATCCGCGCAGTGGATGCTGCTGGACTACGGCTGCGTTGTGCTGCACGTGTTCATGCCGGAGGCGCGCAAGTTCTACAATCTGGAGAACCTGTGGAAGGACGGCACGCCCGTCCCGCTGGCCGACCTCGGCATCGAAGAATAATATATAGTGGAAAATGGAGAATGGAAAATGCAGATACGGCGCACGGTCTGCGGCATTCCATTTTCCGTTTTCTGCTGTCATCGCATGAAAATCAGGAATGGGAACGGAACGTGTGGAAAGGACAAGCGCCCTTGATTTTCCATCTTCCATTCTTCATTCTCCATTATATTTAGGGGGAAATTCCGTTGAAGTACGATCATAAGCAAGTAGAAAAGAAGTGGCAGGGCATCTGGGACGAAGCGCACTGCTTCGAGGCGGAAAACGGCGGCGACAAGGAGAAGTTCTACGCGCTCGTCGAGTTCCCGTACCCGTCCGGCCAGGGCCTGCACGTCGGCCATCCGCGCTCCTACACTGCGCTCGATATTGTCGCGCGCAAAAAGCGCATGCAGGGCTACAACGTGCTCTATCCGATGGGCTGGGATGCGTTCGGCCTGCCGACCGAGAACTACGCCATCAAGAACCACGTCCATCCGGCCGAGGTGACCAAGAAGAACATCGCGCGCTTCAAGAGCCAGCTCAAGGCGCTCGGCCTGTCGTTCGACTGGTCGCGTGAGATCAATACCACCGACCCGAACTACTACAAGTGGACCCAGTGGATTTTCCTCCAGCTCTTTAAGAAGGGCCTGGCGTACAAGAAGGAAATGAACGTCAACTGGTGCACCTCGTGCAAGTGCGTGCTGGCGAATGAGGAGGTTGTCGGCGGCGTATGCGAGCGCTGCGGCAGCGAGGTCGTGCACAAGACCAAGAGCCAGTGGATGCTCGCGATCACCAAGTACGCGCAGCGCCTGATCGACGATCTGGACGATGTGGATTTCATCGAGCGCGTCAAGGTGCAGCAGAAGAACTGGATCGGCCGCTCGACCGGCGCAGAGGTGGAATTCAAGACCACCGAGGGCGACACCCTGACCGTTTACACCACCCGTCCGGACACCCTGTTCGGCGCGACCTACATGGTCATCTCGCCCGAGCATCCGGCGGTCGAGAAGTGGGCAGACAAGCTCGCGAATATCGACGCGGTGCGCGCGTACCGCGAGGAAGCGGCGCGCAAGTCCGACTTTGAGCGCACGGAGCTCAACAAGGACAAGACCGGCGTCAAGCTCGACGGCGTTGCCGCGATCAACCCGGTCAACGGCCGCGAGATCCCGATCTTCGTGTCCGACTACGTCCTGATGGGCTACGGCACGGGCGCGATCATGGCCGTGCCGGCGCACGACGACCGCGACTGGGCGTTCGCCAAGAAGTTCGGCTGCGAGATCATCGAGGTCGTCTCGGGCGGCGAGGATGTGCAGAAGGCGGCCTTTACCGCGAAGGACGAGACCGGCATCCTGGTCAACTCGGATTTCCTCAACGGCAAGACGGTCAAGGACGCCATCCCGGCCATGATCGCATGGCTGGAGGAAAAGGGCATCGGCCGCGCTAAGGTGCAGTACAAGCTGCGCGACTGGGTGTTCTCCCGCCAGCGCTACTGGGGCGAGCCCATCCCGATCGTAAAGTGCGACAAGTGCGGCTATGTGCCGCTGCCGGAGGATCAGCTGCCGCTGACCCTGCCGGATGTGGAGAGCTATGAGCCGACCGAAAATGGCGAATCCCCGCTCGCGAAGATCACCGACTGGGTGAACACCACCTGCCCGTGCTGCGGCGGCCCGGCCAAGCGCGAGACCGACACCATGCCCCAGTGGGCTGGCTCGTCCTGGTACTTCCTGCGCTATATGGACCCGCACAACGACAAGGCGCTCGCCTCCAGGGAAGCGCTCGAATACTGGTCGCCGGTCGACTGGTACAACGGCGGCATGGAGCACACCACGCTCCACCTGCTGTACAGCCGCTTCTGGCACAAGTTCCTGTATGACATCGGCGTGGTGCCGACCAAGGAGCCGTACGCCAAGCGCACCAGCCACGGCATGATCCTCGGCGAGAACGGCGAGAAGATGTCCAAGAGCCGCGGCAACGTCGTCAACCCGGACGAGATCGTTGACACCTACGGCGCGGACACCATGCGCCTGTATGAGATGTTCATCGGCGACTTCGAGAAGGCCGCGCCGTGGAGCCCGAAGTCGATCAAGGGCTGCCGCCGTTTCCTTGAGCGCGTTTGGGCGCTGGCGGAAAAGGTGCAGGATGGCGACAGCTATTCGAGGGAGCACGAAGTGCTCATGCACCGCACGATCAAGAAGGTCGGCGAGGATGCGGACAGCCTCAAGGCCAATACCGCGATTGCCGCGCTGATGACCATGCTCAACGAGTTCTATGACAAGGGCGTCAATAAGGCCGAGTATATGACCTTCCTGACGCTGCTCAACCCCTTTGCGCCGCATATCACCGAGGAGCTGTGGCAGCAGATGGGCGGCGAGGGCCTGCTCTCGGTTGCGCCGTGGCCGGTTTACGACGAGGCCAAGACGGTCGAGGATACGGTCGAGGTCGCCGTGCAGGTCAACGGCAAGCTCAAGTGCACCATCAAGCTGCCGGTGGACTGCGACAAGCAGGTCGCCATCGATACCGCGCTCGCTGAGGAAAAGGTCAAGAACGCGGTTGAGGGCAAGCAGATGGTCAAGCAGATCGTCGTGCCTGGTAAAATCGTGAATCTGGTCGTCCGCTGAACTTTGTAGTTGACACGGACGGTAAAAACAGATATAATATTCTTACGGTTTTTTGTGCCGCGGTACAGAGAGCCGTGCAAAGTGTTCCTCCATAGGGGAACGCGCGGAGGGAGGGAAAACTGTGTCGGAGATCCGCATCAAGGAAAACGAGTCTATTGACAGCGCGCTGCGCCGTTTTAAGCGTTCGTGCGCCAAGGCGGGTACGCTTTCCGAGCTCCGCAAGCGTGAGCATTATGAAAGCCCGAGCGTCAAGCGCCGCAAGAAGTCTGAGGCTGCGCGCGCGAAGAAGAAAAAGTTCCGCTAAAGAATTCGATTCCAAAAAGAGCAGATGCTGTTGCATCTGCTCTTTTCATTTGCCCGGGGCCGGCGATCGGGCGGCGCGGCAGAAGTGTTTACAGTTCCTTCAAAGATTCGCCAAACTTTTGACATATTGGTATTGTATTCTATAGTCACAGCAAGGGAACAACCCCTTTTCATCATAGAACTTCTTCATGGGAAGCATATAAAAATCTGTTCGGCCCTGTGGGACGGAATACCGCGCAGGCTCCCGGACAGTCCAAAAGCAAGAGGCGGTACCGCCCATTATCATAAAAGCGCGCTTTGCATTGCAAAGCGCGCTTTTTGCGTGCGGTTATGTGAGCAGGTCGATCCGCCCGGCCTGAATGGCGGGGATATTGCGCGCGATGCGCTCGCGCGGCCAGTCCCACCAGCAGAGCCGGAGCAGGGCTGCAACAGTATCGTCGTCGAACCGCCTGCGGATGGGTCTGGCGGGCACGCCGCCGACAATGGTATACGGCGGCACATCCTTCGTGACCACCGCGCGGGCGCCGATGACCGCGCCGTCGCCGACCGTCACGCCGGAGAGGATCACCGCTTCGTAGCCGATCCACACATCGCTGCCGATGACGATGTCGCCCCGGTTGTCCCAGGCGTCGGTCACGTTTGCCTTGTCCAGCCCCCAT
>USLE01000181.1 GCA_900555465.1 uncultured Butyricicoccus sp. | reverse complement strand
ATCAGGAGGAACAGAACGATGAGCAAGATTGAAACGGTCAAACTGAACAACGGGATCGAAATGCCGCTGGAGGGCTTCGGCGTGTTCCAGGTGCCCGATCCGGCGGTCTGCGAGCAGGCGGTGCTGGATGCGATTGCCACCGGCTACCGTCTGATCGACACCGCGGCGGCCTATATGAACGAGGAGGCCGTGGGCAAGGCGATCGCCAAGTGCGGCGTGCCCCGCGAGGAGCTGTTCATCACAACCAAGCTGTGGGTGCAGGACGCCAGCTATGAGGGTGCCAGGGCGGCCATCGAGACCTCGCTGCGCAAGCTGGGGCTGGACTATATTGACCTGTACCTGATCCACCAGCCGATGGGCGACTATATCGGCGCCTACCGCGCGATGGAGGAGGCGTACAAAGCCGGCAAGCTGCGCGCCATCGGCGTGTGCAACTGCTATCCGCAGATCCTGACCGATATCTGCGAGACCGTGGACGTTATCCCGGCGGTCAATCAGGTGGAGCTGCATCCGTTCTTCCAGCAGGAGAACGCGCTCGCGCTGATGAAGGAATACGGCGTCCAGCCCGAGGCGTGGGGGCCCTTCGCCGAGGGCAACCACGGCATCTTCACCCATCCGGTGCTGACCGCGATTGGCCAGAAGTACGGCAAGAGCGCCGCGCAGGTAGCCCTGCGCTGGAACGTCCAGCGCGGCGTTATCGTCATCCCCAAGTCGGTCCACAAGGAGCGCATGGAGCAGAACATCGACATCTGGGACTTCCGGCTCAGTGACGCGGATATGGCCGAGATCGCGAAGCTGGACATCGGCCACAGCGAGATCGTCGACCACTACGACCCCAAGTTCGTCCAGATGCTCCATCAGCTGAAGGTCCACGAATAAGAATGACCCCTGATGCGGCGGGCAGGAGAGCAGCCGGACGGCTGGCTTTCCGCTCGCCCAGATCATCGGCACAAACCGGCGCAAGCGAAACGGTATGAAAAGGAGTGTTTTTTATTATGACCAGCATTACACTGAACGACGGCAACAAGATCCCCGCGGTCGGCTTCGGGGTGTTCCTGATCCCGGCCGACGGCCCCACCTATGACGCGGTGCTGACAGCCCTCAAGGCGGGCTACCGGCACATCGACACCGCGGCCGCTTACTTCAACGAAGCGGACGTGGGCCGCGCCGTCCGGGACAGCGGCATCCCCCGCGAGGAGATCTTTATCACCAGCAAGCTGTGGCTGCAGGATTACGGCTACGAGGCGGCGAAAAAGGGGCTGGAAACCTCGTTGGAAAAGCTGGGGATGGACTATGTGGACCTCTACCTGCTCCACCAGCCCTACGGCGATATGGCGGGCGCGTGGAAGGCGCTGGAGGAAGCCAAGGCGGCGGGCAAGATCCGCTCCATCGGCGTGAGCAACATGACGCCGAAGATCTGGAAGGAATTCGTCCCGCAGTTTGAGACGGTTCCGGCGGTTAATCAGGTGGAGTGCCACCCCTTCTTCCGGCAGCGGGAGCTGCGGGAACTGCTGGCGGGAGACGACGTCAAGATCGAGGCCTATCAGCCGCTGGGCCACGGCGACGCCAGCCTGCTCTCCCACCCGGCCATCACCAGGCTGGCGGAGAAGTACGGCAAGAACGCCGGGCAGGTCATCCCGCGCTTTGAGGTACAGGACGGGCTGATCGTCCTGCCCAAGTCCACCAACCCGGAGCGGATCGCGGGCAACCTCGATATCTTTGACTTTGCACTTACGGAGGACGAGATGGACGCGCTGCGCGCGCTGGATACCGGCAAGGGCCACCACGACCCGGAGGCGCCGGGCGTGGCGGAAATGCTGCTTCAAAACTACAAGATCCATGACTGATGCGGGAGGAACCATCATGCGAAAGAATTTTGGCGCAAAGCCGTTTTTGTATCCGCAGCTCGTTATGATCATCGCCAGCTATGGCGAGGACGGGACGCCGGACGCCATGAACGCCGCCTGGGGCGGCATCGCGGGAGGCGATAAGATCTTTCTGTGCCTCAGCGCCGAACACAGGACCGTAGCGAACATCCTGCACCGGAAGGCCTTTACTGTCAGCGTGGCGGACGAGGCGCATCTGGTGGAGGCGGACTATGTGGGGCTGGTCTCCGGAAACGAGGTGCCCGACAAGCTGGAGCGCAGCGGATTCCATGTGACAAAGAGCGCATTCGTGGACGCGCCTGTGATCGATGAGCTGCCCCTCGTGCTGGAGTGCAGGCTGCTCCGCTACGATCCGGATACCCACTTCATGCTGGGCGAGATCGTGAACGCCGGGGCGGACGAAGCGGTTCTGAACAAAGCGGGGATGATCGACCCGGCCAAGCTGAAGCCGATCACCTTTGACCCGGCAAATGGGGCATACTGGAGTTTGGGAGAAAAGGTCGGCAATGCCTTTGCGGACGGGAACAAACTGAAATAATATCAAGGCGGAATCTGCCGCCGATTGGAAAATGCCGGAGGGATCGGATTTTGATCCCTCCGGCATTGTTGCTTTGCACGGTTTTTATCGATTTTTAGCTCAGCGCCGCGAGCAGCGCCTTGCAGCCCGCATAGACGTCGTTCCATGTGGCTTCAAAGTCGCGGGTGTACCACGGGTCGGCCACGCCGTGCGTGCTGCCCGTGTATGCGAGCAGCAGGCGGCACTTGCCGTCCGGGTCGCCGCCGAACAGGCGGCGCATATTACGCAGGTTGGCGTCGTCCATGCCGATGAGCAGGTCGTATTCGTCGTAGTCGTCCGCGGTCAGGCGGCGCGCGGTCTTGCCCGCGCAGCCGATGCCGTGCTCGGCCAGCTTGCGCCGCGCAGGCGGATAGACCGGATTGCCCAGCTCCTCGCTGCTCGTCGCGGCCGAGGCGATCGCAAACGCATCCGCCAGCCCGGCCTTGTCCACCAGGTCTTTCATCACGAACTCGGCCATCGGGCTGCGGCAGATATTGCCGTGACACACAAACAGGATCTTCGTCATTACGCTGCCCCCTTTTTCTGCTCATGCAGCCGGCGCGCCGCGTACACGACCGGCGTATCCAGCAGCGAGGTGAAAATAAAGATCACATAGCTCGACAGCGCGACCGACAGCAGCGTGCCCCAGTCGTAGGTGCCGTAAAACGCGAACAGCGTGAACAGCACGGTGTTGAGCAGCTGGGAGACCAGCGTCGAGCCGTTGTTGCGCAGCCAGAGGAAAGCGCGGTGGTCGCCCGTGCGCTTTTCGGTCAGCTCCCACCATTTGTGGTACAGCCACACGTCGAAGTTCTGCGCGATCACATAGACCGCGAGCGAGGACAGCATCATGCGCGGGGTGTTGGAGAACACCGCCTCCATCGACGGCATGACCCAGTCGTTCGCAGACGGCACATAGAGCAGCCAGGACTGCGACACGATGATGAACAGGATGTTCGCCGCGATGCCCGCCCAGACCGCTTTCTGCGCTTCCTTTTTGCCCGCGACCTCGCTTAAGATGTCGGTCACAAGGAAGGTGGTCGCAAACAGGATGTTGCCCAGCGTCATCTCCATGCCGAACGCATCCACCAAAATCATGACCTCGATGTTCGCCGCAATGGTCGCGAACACGGTAAACGCCATCAGGCCGCCCGTACCGAACAGGTAAAACCATAAAAGCACCGCCCCGTAGAGCACCACGAGCGAGCCGATCAGCAATAATTCATTCATTTTCCAGTTCTCCTACGCCAAAATCTGTGTTCTCGAGCAGGATATCCACCCGCGGGTCATCCTTATAACGGGGATAGACTTCGCGGACAAAGGCCGCGCGGACGCTGTCGTCCGGCTTGACCTCGGTGGAGTTCGGAACCATGATGTTGACGCAGACGCGGTCAAAATGCGCAAGGCCGGTCTCGATATCGCGTGCCATGCCCGCTGCGGTCTGCCCGGCGAGGCCGAACAGCAGGCAGCAGTCGTTAAACTGCTCCGCGATCTTCGCGGGGTCGGCCTCGTCGATGCCCTTGTCCAGCACGCGCTCGCGGTAGTCCGCGTCAAAGGTCTCCACGCCGATCTTGACATGCAGCGTCACGCCCTGCGCCGCGAACCGCTCCCGCAGCGCGGGGATGGTGCGGCGGAAGATCCAGTGGCTTTCGATGTG
>USLE01000180.1 GCA_900555465.1 uncultured Butyricicoccus sp. | reverse complement strand
GCTATACGGAATTTTCCCACAGTCGCGAAGCGATTTCCGGCTTTATGCTGACGCTGCAAAATGCCTTTACCTGTCTGCTGCTGTCCTTTGCGGCGGTTCTCCTTTTGGCGGCAGCCGTAGTGCTGTCCCACAGCATCGGCAGCACGCTCGCGCAGGATTACGGCAACATGGGTGTTTTGAAAACACTGGGCTTTACCAGCAGCAGGCTGCGGAGCGTCCAGCTGTTGCAGTATCTGAGCGCGGCGCTGCCCGGCATGGCGGCAGGGACGGCGCTGTCGGTTCCGGTATCCGGTTTTGTATGCCGCATGACCGTTACCACGACGGGGCTGCTGGTGCCGGATACCCTGCCGGCAGGGCTGCTCTTGTCTGTGCTGGCGGCTGTCGTTTTGCTGCTGCTCGCTTTCATATGGCTCCGCACAGGACGGATCGCGCGGATCTCTCCTGTCAGCATCATGCGGGGCGGAGAAGTGGAAGACAAGCCGGCACGGAGGGCGCGGCTGCCGCTTCGGAAGGCGGGACTCGGCTTTTGGATGGCGCTGCGGCAGCTCCTGACAGGCGGGCGGCGGTATATCGGAGCATGTGCCGTAGCCGTGCTTCTGGTGTTTTTCGCTTCGCTGGTCGGCCGGGTAAACGCATGGCTGGGGCCGGAGGGGCAGGGACTGATGGACGCTTTTAACCCGGCGGATCTGCACATCGCCGTGCAGCCTATAGGCGAAACGTCTGCCGGAGATGTGGAGCGGACCATTGAGGAATACACCGAGATCACAGATTCCTATGAGCTGGCCATGCCGGGCGTTTCGGTAAACGGTGTGGATATGACGGCAAACGTGATCACCCAGCCGGAACGGTTCCACCTGCTGGCAGGCCGGACCTGCAGCGCGGCAGATGAAGTGGTGCTGACCGAATTTGCAGCGGCAGATCTGGGCGTTGGGATCGGCGATACGGTCACAGTGGCAGGCGGCCTGGGCAGCGGAGAATATACGGTATCCGGCATTTACCAGTGTGCCAACGACATGGGGATGAATCTCGGGATGAACCGTGCAGGGTATGACCGGATCGGGGAGGAGACGCCCACAATGTGGTGCACCCACTATTTTATTGCAGACCCTGACCGGCAGCCTGCGGTGATGCAGGCGCTCGAGGAGCGGTATGGCGGAGACGTATATCTGCATGAAAATACATGGCCGGGGCTTTTCGGCATCCTGTCCGCGATGCAGATGCTGATGCGGCTGCTGTATGGAGTGACAGCTGTCTTTGTTTTGCTGACGACCCTGTTGACAACGGGAAAGCTGCTGCGCGCGGAGCGCAGGGATATGGCGGTTTACCGTTCGGTCGGCTTCCCGGCAGGTGCGCTGCGGCGCTCCTTTGCGGTGCGGTTTGGGCTGACAGCACTGCTGGGCAGTGCGCTCGGCACGCTGCTCAGCGGGCTTTGCAGTGATCCGCTCGTGGCGGTACTCATGCGGCTCGAGGGGATCAGCAATTATGCCTCCCATCCGGGGATGGCCGCCTTACTGCTCCCGGGCGCCGTGGTGACGCTGCTGTTTACCGGGTTTGCATGGATGGCGGCGGGACAGATCCGCACTGTGCCGTTGACCATGTTAACTGTGGAATAAAGCATTTAATTTTTCTATGGATTTGAATAAAATATAAGTATTTGTTATTTTTATCTGATGGAGATATACTCTAATTACAGGAATAACAAATACCTGCTGGACAGGAGTGATAACTGATGAAAAAACAATGGGCAGCACTGCTGGGCGGCATGCTTTTGATCGGAATGTTGGTTTCGGGCTGCGGCAGCACCGGAGATGCAGGGGATGCGGAGAGTAGTGCGGCGTCCTCTCAGGATGATGCCGGCAGTGCGGAAAGCAGCATCCCGCAGTCCGATGCGACCGAGCTTGCCGTGCAGTTCGGCGATGCGGGCGAGCCGTTTATCCTGCATCTGGAGGATAACAGCACTGCCGCAGCGATTGCAGGCTATGTGGGAACGGCTGACTGGCGGCTGCCGGTGTACAGCTTTGATGAATCCGACGTCATGGAATACTACGATATTCCCAGCCGCTACGAGATACCGGATAACAGTGAGCATGTGACCGAAGCGCAGGCAGGCGACGTGTTTTATTCCGATCCGAATCGGATCGTCCTCTACTACCGGGATGCAGAGGTTTCGGAGGACTATACAAAGGTTGGATCGTTTGACGCGACAGAGGAATTTGTATCCGCAGTGGAAAACAATCCGGTGCTGGAAGGCTGGGGGAACCAGATCATCATAATCAGCGCTGGAGCGTGATCCGGAAAGGGAATCAGGGGATTGGATGGAAAATGGAAAATCGGTGCAGCCGGTGATCCGGAACCTGAAGGATGCCGGCTGCAGCAGGCGGGATATTGAACAGTTCCTTGCCCTTTATCAGGCGGGCCGGACGCAGGAACAGCTTGCGCTGCTCGCGCTGCACAGGCAGAAGCTGCTGGATAAAGTTCATGCGGAAGAAAAACGGATCAACTGTCTGGATTATCTGGTCTACCAGCTCCGGAAGCAGCAGACAGGATGATGATTGTATTTGAAACGGAGGATGCTTTACATGAAAATCGTTGAGAACCAGATCTTTGATGAGGAGCGCGCCTTATATGGCGAAGCGGACGTTCTGGTAAGGGACTGCGCATTTGACGGCCCGGCAGATGGGGAAAGCGCATTGAAAGAGTGCAGGGATGTACGGGCGGAGCGCTGTCTGTTCAACCTGCGTTATCCGTTCTGGCACGACAGCGGGCTGGCGATTCGGGACAGTGAAATGACTGAAAAATGCCGCGCCGCACTGTGGTATTCCGAGCGGGTCGAGATAACGGACAGCAGGCTGCACGGCATCAAGGCGCTGCGGGAGTGCAGCGACGTCCGCATGCGGAACTGCGAGGTCGTGTCGCCCGAGTTCGGCTGGTCAGTGCGCGGCATCGAGATGCAGGACTGCACGGCGGAAAGCGAATATTTTATGATGCGCTCGGATCACCTGTATTTCCGCGGCGTACGCATGAAGGGAAAATATTCGTTCCAGTACATCACGGATTCGGTGTTTGAGCACTGCGTTTTTGACACGAAAGACGCTTTCTGGCATGCGAAAAACGTTGTGGTGCGCGACAGCGTTGTCAAAGGCGAATACCTGGCATGGTACTGCGAAAACGTGACCTTTGAAAACTGCAGGATCATTGGCACACAGCCGCTCTGCTATTGCAAAAACCTCAGGCTGATCGACTGTGAAATGATCGACACCGATCTCGCTTTTGAGCGTTCAGAGGTAGAGGCAACGGTGACGACGCCGGTGTGCAGCATCAAAAATCCGCTGCGCGGACATATCACAGCGCCCGCAGTGGGCGAGCTGATCCGGGATATGGATGGCGCGGCAGGTGTGGTCGAGATCCGTGATCCGCAGCAAAACGATAAGGGACAGCTCGGATGCGAATGCGCATAACAGCCGCATGAACGACGGCAGGAGGGGAACCGCATGGAATATCTGCTGCGCGGCGTGATGGTTGGGGTGCTGTTTGGGCTTCCGGTCGGCGCGGTCGGCGCTTTGGTTGTGCAGCGCACATGGAGCGGCGGGATACGGGCCGGCCTGCTGACTGGGCTGGGGTCTTCCGCAGCGGATTGCTGTTATGCCGCCGTTGGCGTATTCGGCCTGACGGTGCTTTCGGAGTTTCTTCTGCATTGGCAGGGAATGATCACTGCTTTGGGCGGCGTACTGATCCTGGGGCTTGGGCTCCGGTCACTGCTTGCCCCGCAGGCGGAAACTGGGACAACGCAGGCAGGGCAGGGCGGTATCTGTCTATTCCTGACCTCGTTTGCGATCGGTATCACCAATCCGGCAGCGGTTTTGACCTTTTTGTTCGCCTTTTCTTGCTTTGGCCTGTTTGGGATAAGTGGGTACAGGAACGGGGCTGCGACGGTGGCGGGCGTGTTTCTGGGAACTTTCTTCTGGTGGATACTGCTTTCCACATTAACAGGGCTGATGAAAAAACGGGCGGCGCGCGTTTCGCTACGGTCGGTAAACCGGGTATTCGGCGCAGTTCTGTGCGTATTCGGGCTGGTTGTATTGGCGAGGCTGATCTTATAGTATGGAG
>USLE01000179.1 GCA_900555465.1 uncultured Butyricicoccus sp. | reverse complement strand
GCCGCCGCCGCCGACGCCGATGACTTTGATATTAACTACATTATCCAAGCCCTGTTCAAACTCAAAACCCATTGTTGCCATCCTCCGTTTTATGATAAAGAATCGTTCAGATTATCTTTTACGTTCTTTGTCGGGGTATTCCGCCGCTTACCGCGGGCGATCTGTCCCCATTGTTTTAATTTTACCTCTATTTCTTCCATTTTGCAACATAAATTAGCGAATTCCTCAAAAAAATATTGGGAATCCGGATCACTTTCCGCCAAAGAACCACCGGACACGCGGTATAAAAAGCCATCCGGCGCACTTTTTACGGCTTTTTCCTCTCTTTCGCCGTGATTCAGCCCGCGCGGAGCTTATTCGGCCGTTTCATCACCCGTTTCGTCATATCCGCTGTCCTCCGGTGCCTCGCCGGTATCCTCTGATCCGCTGTCCGATGCGCCGTTCTCAGACGGGCTGCCGTCCGTCGAGCCGTCGCTGCCGCTGAGGTCGACCGGCGCGCTCCCGGCTATGGTCTCCGTGCCGGTCGCAGACGCCGCAACGCTCTCCGCCGTATCCGGCACAAAATGCAACCTGTCGTCCTTATCCCAATACAGCCGCCCGATGTCCGAGGGCGAGAGCCGCTCGTCGATCACGGTTTTGGCAAAGCGCAGCCGGTAGGCCAACTCGTCCACCGTGCCGACGCGGATATCGAACCGCCCGTCACAGCCGATGCGGATATCGGTCAGATCCTGCAGATTGATGAAATCCAGCCCTTCCAGCATGCCGCCCGCGTCCATCGTCTGCAAAATCTCGAGCAGCGCATCCGCATAGGCGTCCTCCGCCTGCCGGACCATCTGGCCCGGCGTCAGCCCGGACAGCGTCACGCCGGTGACAAGCGGCAGGCCGCCGTCCGCTGCGTTCTGCTCGAGCACCTTGCCCTGCTCGCTCAGGTAATAGTACCCGCCGTCCGACGGGACCGCAACCGTGGCAGTGCATTCCGTGACTGTGACCACCAGCGCATCCGGCAGATGCCGCCGGATCTGCACGGTCTCCAGATAGGGGAACTGCTGGAGCAGCTCGTCCGAAACCTTGACCTTGTTCCACAGGTAGAGGTTGTCCCCCTGCTTGACATCCATACCCGCGACGATCTCCTCGGCGCTGTAGCGGACCGAGCCCTCGACCGAGATGGTGTTGACCCGGAAGAAAACCGTCAGCGCGAGCACGGCCGCCGCCAGCAGGATGCCGATGAACAGCACGCGCCCGGCCGCACGGAACAGGCGGTTCCGCCGGTTCGCGTGCCGCCGCTGGCGTTCGGGCGTGCTCTGTTTTCGCCTTCTGCCTCTCATGCAAACGTCCCTTCGTTTTACGGATTACTTGTTGTGGTGTTCGATCGCCCACATGATCTCACGATAGATCTTCTCGCCCGCATCGTGCGCGGCGAGTTTTGTCGCGTCCTGCCCCATGCGGCGCAGGCGTTTCCGGTCGGAGAGCAGGTCCTGTATCTCGTCACACAAAACCTGCGGCGCCGCATCCTTTTCGAGCAGCACACGGCAGCCGCCGGCGGCCTCGAGTGCGCGCGCGTTCTTCTCCTGATGGTTTTCCGCCACAAAGGGCGACGGCACCAGCAGGGACGGCCGCCCGAGCAGGCACAGCTCGCCCAGCGTCGCCGCGCCCGCGCGGCATACGACCAGATCGGCCGCCGCGAGACGGTCGGCCATGTCGTAGATATATTCGGTCACCTGAATGTTGGGGTGGTTCTGCAGATCCGCCCCGTTTTCCGCGGCCAGCTTGGGCAGCCAGTCGCGCGCTGCCGCGCCAGTCGCGTGGATATGATGATACGACACATTGTTCTTGCACTCGAGTGCGAGCGCGCCCGCCATGTGCTCGTTCATATACTTTGCGCCCATCGAACCCCAGAAGGAGACGACAAGCTGGTCGTCCTCCCGCAGCCCGAATCTGGCGCGCGCCTTTTCGCGGTCCGCCGCGAGGATCTCGCCGCGCACGGGCGCGCCGGTCAGGACGATCTTGTCGCCCCCGCCGAGGATGTCCCTGGCCTGCTCGAAGCAGACCAGCACGCGGTCAGCCTTTTTCGCCAGCATCTTGGTCACCTTGCCGGGCAGCGCATTGACCTCGAGCAGCACGGTCGGGATACCCATCTGCTGCGCCGCGCGCACGACCGCAAACGACGCATAGCCGCCGCAGCCGATCACGCAGTCCGGCCGCGCCTTTTGCAGCAGCTTTTTCGCCTTGCCGACTGCGGAGACCGCAAGCTGCGCGGCCTTCAGGTTGTGCGCCAGCCCCCTGGGACTCATCGAGCGCGACAGGCCGATGATCTCGATCGTATCGAGCGGATAGCCCTCGCGCGGGACGAGCTTGTTCTCGATGCCGCGCGCCGAGCCCGCGAACCGGACGACCGTGTCCGGATGCTTGTGCTCAAAATACCGCGCGATCGCAAGCCCGGGCGTGACATGCCCGCCCGTGCCGCCGCCGGTGATGTACAGTCTCAAATGTGTTCCCCCTCTTTTGCGCGTATCGCGCGCATTTCAATTAAAACGGCAGGAAGCCCGGCCGGCTCCCTATCCTTATTATTCCTCCTGTTTTGCCTCGACCCGCATATACCGCGAAATATTGAGCAGGATCCCCATCTCGCCCAGCTGGAGCAGCAGCGCCGTGCCGCCGTAGCTGAAAAACGGCAGCGCCGCGCCCGTGACCGGGAAGATGCCCGTAACAACGAACAGGTTCATCAGCGTCTGGATCGCGAGCTTGGCGGAGATGCCGGTCGCCAGCAGGCAGCCGAATTTATCCGGCGCCGCCCGCGCCACGCGGAACCCGCGGAAGATCAGGTAGGCAAAGAGCAAAATGACGAACAGCGCGCCGATCAGCCCCATCTCCTCGTGGTGCGAGGAGAAGATAAAGTCGTTCTGCGGCTCGGGCAGATACAGATGCTTCTGGATGCCGTTGCCCAGACCTTTACCCAGCAGCCCGCCCGAGCCGATGGCGATCTGGCTCATCGCACCCTGAAAGCCCTCGTCCTGCATGGCGGCAAACGGGTCAAGCCACACGGCAAAGCGCTCGCGCACATGCTCGAACATAAAGTAGAATGCAGCCAGTGCACCCGCGCCGAGTGCCGCGATCGGCCCAAAATACCACAGGCGCATACCGCCCGCCACCAGAATGACAACGCCGATGCCGCAGATGATCATCATGGCCGAGGTGTGCGGCTCAAAATACAACAGCACGATATAAGCCGCCAGCAGGAAGCCGTACGGACGGATCATGCCGCGCAGGCTGCGCACGCTTTTGGGGTCGCGCGCGGCCCATTTGGCAAAGCAGATGATAACCGTGATCTTTGCCAGCTCGGACGGCTGGAAGCCGAACAGCCAGCGCTGCGCGCCGTTCGTAGACGTGCCGAGCGGCGTGAGGACCAGAACCAGCAGAATGACCGAAATCACAAGGATCATGCTGCTCAGCTGTGCGTATGCCTTATACGGGATCTTGGAAACAAATACCATCGCAACCACGCCCGCAGCTGCAAACATTCCCTGCCTCGTGATAAAGTGCGTCGCACTGCCCTGATAAAACAGCGCGTTGGAATAGCTTGCCGAGAACAGCGCGATCAGGCCGATGACCAGCAGCAGCATAACGGAGAAAAACACACCGGTATCCCACGCATGGACGCGCGTGCGCGCACGCGCATTGGTCCGCACCCGCGTACTCTGCTGCGGGCGCATCATCTGCTCGCGCGGCAGGACTGCGTCCGAGGCGCGCGGCACCGGCTGCGGGGCCGGACGGCGCGCAGGGGTCATGCGGCGCATGGGGCGCGTCTGTCTGGATGTTGTGGACATGGGCATACCTCCATCGGGTCAGGGAAAATTACAGAACCGGCGCAAGCGCAACAAAGTACGCCAGCAGGCACAGCAGCGCCGTGATGCCGGAGAAGATCAGCACGATCTTTTTCTCACCCCAGCCGCACATCTCGAAATGATGGTGGATGGGGGCCATCTTGAACAGGCGCTTGCCGCCCGAAATCTTGAAATAGGTCACCTGCAGGATGACCGAAAGGGTCTCAATGATATAGATCAGGCCGACGAGCAGCAGGACGAGCGGCATATCGCACGCAAATGCCAGACCCGCGACCGCGCCGCCGAGGAAGAGCGAACCCGTGTCGCCCATGAACACCTTGGCGGGGTTAAAGTTATAGAT
>USLE01000178.1 GCA_900555465.1 uncultured Butyricicoccus sp. | reverse complement strand
GTCGTATCCTCGCTCGCCAAGGTGACCGATACGGTCGGCGTGCTCGGCCTGTCCTACAAGCCGGACGTGGACGATCTGCGCGAGTCCCCCTCGATCGAGCTTTGCCACATTTTGCAGGACAAGGGCGTCAGCGTCATCGCCTGCGAGCCGTTCGCAAAGGACAGCGAGGTGCAGGGCATCCCGAACGTCTCCTTTGACGAGATCCTCCAGAAGGCGGATTATCTGGTGGTCACGCTGGGGCATACGCTGTTCAAGGAGAACAAGCAGAAGATCGCCGAAAAGCCGTATTACGACTGCGTCGGCCTGATGGAGTAATACCGGACAACAGAAAACGGCACAGCAAACCGCTGTGCCGTTTTTTCATATCCGGGGGATCAGCCCCAGCCGTGGTTAAACACGCGCCAGCCGCCGCCGTCCACGCGGCCGAGGTGCCAGGTGCAGTCCGTATAGGCGGTGTAGGGCAGGGAGTTGCCCTCCGCGTGCCAGCCCGTGCGGAAATCGCCGCGGAACGCAATGGACTCTTCATAGCCGAAATCGTTGGCACGTGAGGTTTCCCTCGCCGCCTGCCCGTCGCCCAGATAGGTCAGCCGCAGCAGCTCGTCGTCGCAGTAGCGCGCGACGGCCTTTGCCGCGTCCATGCGCTCCTGTTCGGTGTACATCGACGAGGTGCCGAGGTCGGGCTCCAGCCCGTGCAGCGGCAGCAGCCATTCGGTGACAGCCGGGAGGGCGATGCACAGGAGCCCGATGATCAGTACGCCCAGTTCGCGATTGCGCATAGTTATCTCCATCCTTTCTGAGTTTATGATACACCGGCAGAAACGCAATGGGAAACGCAGCAGGGGAAAGTTTACAATATGGTAACAAACCCGTGGGATGCACGCGGATTTGCCGTAATATAGGGTAAAGACAGATAGAGAAAGGGGGCGGCGGCATGGACGACAGGATACTCGAGCTGCTTTCCGCGGGGGATCAGGAGGGCATCACCCTGCTGCAAAAGCAGTACGGCAACATGGTGCGCTACATCGTGCGCGGCATCCTGCCGGACGCGCAGGACGCGGAAGAGTGCGTCAGCGATATATACCTGCGCGTATGGGAAAAGTTCGCCTCGTTCGACCGCAATAAGGGCAGCCTTGCCGCGTGGCTGACCGCGGTCGCGCGCAATGCGGCGGTCGACCGGCGGCGCAGGAGCCGCGCGCCGGAGCAAAACTGGGAGGAAAACGAGGGCGCCTCCCCCTCGCCCGAGGACGAGGTGCTGCGCCGCGAACGCACCCGGCAGCTGCGGCAGGCGCTCGATACGCTGGGCTCTGTCGAGCAGCTGCTGATTTACCGGAAATACTACTATTTACAGTCCACCGCGCAGATCGCGGCCGAGATGGGACTGAGCGAGCGGGCGGTCGAGGGACGGCTGTACCGTCTGCGCCGCCGCCTGCAAAAGGCGATGGGAGGTGACGCATGATGACCGGACCCGAACAGGATCGTTTGGATGAGATGATCGAACAGGGGCTGGGCGATATTGTGCCCGGCGAGGGCGTGGTCGAGGAGGTCAACCCGTGGCGCGAGCCGATCGGCCGCATCGCGGCGGGCATGGCGCTGACCGGCATCACGCTCAACTTCCTGTATCTGCAATACCTGCTGCCCACGCTGGGCGCCGCGCTGCAATATCTGGGCTTCCGCACGCTGCGGCGCAGCGGACCGGCGTTCCGGATCGCGTGGGGGCTGTCGCTCGTGGAGCTGGTGTGGCACGCCGTATGGCTGATGCTGTCCGCCTCCCCGTGGCGGCTGGAGGGCATGACGGCCTATGCGCTCGGGCTGGCGGGCATGGCGGTGCAGATCGCCCGGCTGCTCCTGCTGCGCGCGGGGCTGCGGGACGTGTGCCGCCGCGCCGAGGTCGAGCCGCAGGGAGACCCGCTGCGCGCGGCGGTGATCTGGCAGGTGCTGATCGCCGTGCTGGCGTTCTCGCCGCTCGCGCAGAGCTGGCTGGCGGCCATACCGATGCTCATCGCGTTCGTGCTGATCATCCAGTCGCTCGAGCGCGTGGGCGGCTCGCTGGGCGGCGCGGGATACTGCTTTGTGAATGCGCCCGTGCGCGTGAGCAGCGGCGTGATGAAGTGGGGCTATCTCCTCGGGTGCTTTGCGCTCGTGCTGCTGACAAGCACGGTGGTGAACCACCCGCGGCTGGACGCGCAGCCTGTGCCCGCGCAGGGCGAGGCCGAAACGCGGCAGGCGCTGGCAGAACTCGGCCTGCCGGAGGAGGTGCTGGCCGACCTTTCGGACGAACACGTCCGTGCGCTCGAGGGGGCGTTCCACGTTACATACAGCCAGGATGTGCTGTTTTTCGGCAGCGGCGACCAAGCCCGAGCGACAGTCTACGACGGCACCAACAAGCCGGAACAGGAGCCGGTCATGCCCGAACTGCCGGGGGGCAGGGATGCCCTGCTGGCGACGACGTACTACATCGAGTTTCCCGACTACCGCATGGCAGTGCTCCATTGTTTCGCATGGCAGCAGGGGAGCGCGTATTGGGGCGACGCTTTTACGGTCATGGAGGACAGCGACTTCGGTCATGAGCTGGTCGGCGGCGCGCTGCTCTATGAGAAAAACGGCACGGGCTATACCGCGCCCATCCCTTATCTTGCGAGCAGACCCGAGACCACGACCAGCTGGTTTTTCGGCACGCAGACCTATCCGCGCATCAGCGGCGTGGTCAGCTATCCATTCGGCGCACAGAATCAGCGCGGCTATGTGCTGTACATCATGTACCAGAATGTCGATCGCGGCTTCGGCGGGACAGGGCTGGACTATTACCATGCGCCTTTCCCGTTCGAGCTGCCCTACCGCACGCCGATCGAAAAGACCAGCGCCTGGTCCTCTTCCTATGACCGCCAGCATTACAGCAATTATGAGATGCAGGCGCGCCGCGACTGGCTGGCCAGCCGCACCTGATTGTGACGATTTTGTGATTTTCCTTGTATCGCCTGATAAAAAGTGCTATACTGATTAAAGTCTGTTTGAGTTTGATTACAAGGAGAATCGTATCATGAGCAAATTAGTGCAGCGCGCAGCCGCGCTGGTCGTGATGGTGGCGGTCACTATGGGCGCTACCGTGTGGGGCGTCAGCAGTACGACCATCCACTACAAGAATATCCAGAGCGATGCGCCGGTCGTTATGACCGTCAACGGCGAGGAGATCCGCGCGGATGAATACGCGGGCATGATGTACAACTATATGGAGTACTATAACTCCATGTACGCGAGCTTCGGCCTGACCGACGTCTGGAGCAACGAGGAGCTTGCGCCCGCAATGGCGGAGATGGTGCAGTCCTCTGCGCAGAATCAGGTGGTCTCCACCCGCGTGGTCATGCAGCACTTCAATGAAGCGGGCCTGAGCCTGAGCTATGCCCAGCAGAAGGCGCTCGAGCAGCAGCTGCAGTCCACGATGGATCAGGTCGGCGGCGAGGAGACCTATAACTACATGCTTGGCACGATGGGCTTTACGCCGGACCTGTACTCCAATATGTCTTACAGCAGCGCATGCTATCAGGCGCTGAATGACTATTACTACGGCGACAACGGCGTGAACAAGCCGACGGACGAGGAGCTGATCGCGCAGTTCGAGCAGACCTATCCGGACGCGATCGCAGCGGAACATATCCTGATCTCCCTGACCGATCCCGCGACCGGCGAGACCCGCACCGCGGACGAGGCCAGGGCGCTGGCGCAGGACGTGCTCGACCGCCTGAACGCGGGCGAGAACTTTGAGGACGTGATGAACGAGGTCAGCGAGGACCCGGGTCTTGCGAGCTATCCGAACGGCTATGTGTTCACCGAAGGCCAGATGCTCGAGCCGTTCTATGAGGCGGCCAAGGCGCTGGGCGAGGACGAGGTCTCCGGTCTGGTCGAGACCACCGCAGGCTACCACATCATCAAGCGCCTCCCGCTGGACTATGCGGCCCAGCTCGATTCCTACCGCGAAGAGCTGACGCAGGCGATGGGCGCGACGATGGACAATCTGCTGACCCAGTGGATGGAAGAGGCGGACGTGCAGACCACCGATGTGTTCGACCAGATCACCTATGAGAACGTGACCGACTACCTGCCGGCAGAAGTGAAGGACGCGATTGCTGAGTCGCAGGCCACCGAGCAGGCGCTTCAGCAGGTGCAGGAGGACGCTGCCGACGATACTCCTTGTGTAGATCTCGGTGGTCGCCGTATCATTA
>USLE01000177.1 GCA_900555465.1 uncultured Butyricicoccus sp. | reverse complement strand
GTCTCGGTGCGCACGCGCTTGCCCGCCGTGACCGCGCGGCGGAACAGCGTGTCCAGCACAGCGTCCACAGTTTTGGCCTCGCGCGCGAGCGCCACCGCGCCCTTGACCTGCGAGACGATCTGGTCGTCGCCGAAAATCTGGCTCTCCAGCCCGGCGGCGACCTGCATCAGATGATGTACAGCGTCCTCGCCGGTGCGCGTGATGCTGCAGCCGCGGTATTCCGCCGCGTCAAAGCCCGCCGCCTCGGCCAGCACCGCGAGCGCGTCGAGCTGCGCGCCCTCGGCACCGTGCAGATACAGCTCGGTGCGGTTGCAGGTCGCGAGCAGCACGCAGCCCTGCACGCCTTTCTGCGCCGCAATGCACGGCAGCAGCGCCTGCACCTGCCCGCGCACCAGCGAGACCCGCTCGCGCTTTTCCAGCGGCGCATGCACAAAGTCAATGCCCGTCATACACAGATCCACAACAGCAATCCTCCAAAAATCCTCTTGTCACGCAAATGTCACGCGGAAGTCCCGCGCCGCGAGCGCCACGGTCACGCCGTCCCGCGCGGTCTTGCGCCAGAGCAGCCTGCCGCCGCCCGCCGCGCACACTGCCGCGCGCTCGCATACATTATCCACCCCCACGGTCTCCGCGACAAAGGCGGACGGGGTGAAGTCCCCCGCGGCCTGCCGCAGCGTTTCCGCCGAAAAGGTGGTCAGCGCGAGGCCGTGCGTTTCGCAGAACAGCAGCAGCCCCGGCTCGTCTTGCTTGATGTCAATGCTCGCCGCGCCGCAGACCGCCTCCCGCGGCACGCCCGCCGCCGTGAGCGCCTCCTGCACCGCGGACTCGATCTTGTCCGCGTCCGTCCCCCGGCGGCACCCGATGCCCGCATACACGATGCGCGGCACGAGATGCAGGGTGTGCGCAAACGGCGCAGCCTTTGTATCAAACCCGATCACAAAGCCGTTCTCCGCGTCCGCGTCCAGGCTGATGTGCGCGGGCAGCCGCCCGTCCATCGGGAAGTCCGACCGCACGCCCACGGTCTCGCCGCGCAGCAGCGCGCCGGACACATATTTGATGTGCGGCGGGTCGAGCACCGCGCAGCCGTTGTCCCTGGCCCAGTTGTCGACCGCGAACACGTCGCGCCCGTCGGTCGCAGTCGTGACGACCGCCTGCGCGCCGAGGCCGTGCGCCAGCCGCTCGGCCAGCGCATTCGCGCCGCCCAGGTGCCCGGACAGCACCGGAATGACGAATTTGCCCGCCTCGTCGATCACAATGACCGCCGGGTCATACGCCTTGCCCGCAAGGTAGGGCGCGACCGCGCGCACCGCAATCCCCGCCGCACCCACGAATACGATCAGGTCGCAGTCCACCATCGCCTGCTGCGCAAAGCGCGAAAGCGAGGTGCCCGCAAGCGACGGGTCGACCGTGCGGGCGTACCGCTCGGTGAGGAAGTCGGGCAGCAGCGCCGCGGCTTTCGCCGCCGTGCGCGCGCCGACCGCGGTAAAGGACACGAACTTCGCGTGCTTCATTTGCTCGCCTCGCGGAACCCGGTCGTGAACGCCGGGTCATACAGCTTGGAGCGGTCGTACTCGTCGCCCAGAAAGCCGCCGACCGTAATCAGCGCGGTCTTGGTCACGCCCTCGCGCTTTGCCGCTTCGGCCAGCCCCGCGACCGTCGTGCGGATGACCTTTTCATCCGGCCAGGTCGCCTTGTAGACGATCGCCGCCGGGGTTTCGGGCGCGTAGCCGCCCGCGATCAGCCGCTGGGACAGCTTTTCGAGCTGCCCTGCGGACAGGAAGATCACCATCGTCGCGCCGTGCGCAGCGAGCGATTCGATCTGCTCCTTTTCCGGCACCGGGGTGCGCCCCTCCATGCGGGTCAGGATGACCGTCTGGCTGACGTTCGGCAGAGTATACTCCGCCTTGAGCGCCGCCGCCGCGCCGCAGAACGAGGACACGCCCGGGCAGATCTCGTAATCGATCCCCAGCTTGTCCAGCTCGTCCATCTGCTCGCGGTGCGCGCCGTAGACGCACGGGTCGCCCGTGTGCAGCCGCACGACGGTCTTGCCCGCCTTGGCCGCGGGCGCCATGACTGCGATGACCTCTTCGAGCGTCATCCTGGCGCTGTCGTAGACCTCGCAGCCCTGCTTTTTATAATCCAGCAGCGCGGGGTTGACCAGCGAGCCGGCATAGACGATCACGTCCGCCTCGCTGAGCAGCTTCGCACCGCGCACGGTGATCAGGTCGGGTGCGCCCGAGCCTGCGCCGACAAAGTAGATCATGCCTGTCCCTCCTTGACGAGAATGATGGAAAAGTAACCGGTCGGGTCGTCCATTGTCGAAAGATCGGTCACGATGCGCTGCCCTTCCATGCCGCAGCGCTCGACGAGCGCCGCGTTTTGCAGCTCGCCGCGCGCGGCCAGCTTGTCGCGCACCTCGAGGATGGACCTCCCCGCCTTCATCAGCACCTTGCTGCCCGCAAGGTCAAGGCCCTCGTCCACCGCGCCGTGCGACGCAGGGATGATGTGCAGCATCTCGCCGTCCTCGCATAAGGCGCGGCCGAGCGCGGCCGCCGCCGCGCAGAACGACGGCACGCCGGGCACCAGCTCGGTCTCATACCCGCGCGCGGCCACCCGCTTTACCACATACCAGCAGGTCGAATACACTGTCGGGTCGCCGAGCGTCAGGAACGCGACGTCCCTGCCCTCGTCCAGCAGCGCGCAGATCCCGTCCGCAGCGCGGTCGTGGCTCGCGTCCCGCGCGGCCCTGTCGCGCGTCATCGGCATGTCGCAGTGCAGCACCGGCTTATCCCCAATGTATTCCGCCGCGATGGTCAGCGCGGCTTGATCGCCCGCGCCCGACTGCGGCACCGCGACGACCGCACATTCTCGGATCACACGGATGGCTTTGGCGGTCAGCAGCTCGGGGTCGCCCGGGCCGACGCCCACGCCGTACAGTTTTGCTTTGCTCATTTGCTTTCCCTCAACCTTTCACACAGCGCCATCGCCCCGGGCGACTGCGCCAGAATGCCGTATTTTGCCGTAAACAGGATAAATTCCACATGCCCGCGGCCGCGCAGCCGCAGGGCAAGGCGTTTTTCGATCTCGCTTGCAATGCGCGCGAGCACAGGTTCGCGCAGATGTTCGCGATCGAGCAGCTCGATGCACGCATCCACCGAGATGGACTGCATCAGCCCCTCGAGCGTGTCCCGCCCCGCGCCGCAGAGCGCCGCGTGCGCGGTGAAGATCTCCTGCCTGCCGTCCGCCACCGAGGAGTGCGTGTTCATCACGCCCGCGGCGAGCTTGACCAGCTTGCCCGCGTGCCCCACCAGCAGGATATCATCGAACCCGCGGAACACCGCATGATCGAGCGCTTCGCCGATGAAGTTGGAGCACTTGACCGCCTTTTCGAGGTCGAGCCCGAGCGTGTCCCGCGCGAAGTCCGCGCCGTAGTTGCCCGGGCACAGGAAGGCGGTGCGCTGGCCGCCCGCGTACAGGCTGTCCAGCTCGAGCAGGATGGTGTCCACCAGCGCCTTTTCGCTCATCGGCTCGACGATACCGCTCGTCCCGAGGATGGACAGGCCGCCGACCACGCCGAGGTGCTCGTTATAGGTCTGTTTGGCGAGTTCCTCTCCGTTTTCCGCCGAGATGATGACCGAAAAGCCGCCCGTGTAGCCGCAGGCGTGCGCGGCGCGCTCGAGCGCCGCCGTGATCTGCGCGCGGGGGCCGGGGTTGATCGCCGCCGCGCCCACCGGCATGGCAAGTCCGGGCCGGGTCACGCGGCCCACGCCCGCGCCGCCGTCGATCGTGACGCCTTCCGATGCGCGGCGCACGGCTGCCGAGATGCCCACGCCGTTTGTGATGTCCGGGTCGTCGCCCGCGTCCTTGCGCACCGTGCAGACCGCCGCGTCTCCATCCAAATGCGGCTGCTCGACCGGCAGGGTGAAGGTCAGGCCGCCCGGCGTTTCCAGCCGGAGCTCGGCAGGCGCTCTGCCGGTCAGAAGCAGCAGCGCCGCCGCCTCAGCGGCTGCCGCCGCGCAGGTGCCGGTCGTCCAGCCGCGGCGCAGCGCCTGTCCGCCGTGGTAGGCAATATGTTGGTTTTGCATTGCGGCTGTCTCCTTTCCGGACTGTGGTTTCGATTTCGACGGGCGCGCCCCCTGCGGGTTCCCCTACGGCAGTGGGGGTTCGATAAACCCACTCCCCGCCGCCTGCCACCAGCTGCGGTACATCTCCACACAGG
>USLE01000176.1 GCA_900555465.1 uncultured Butyricicoccus sp. | reverse complement strand
CGTTTTGAGCGCCATGCGGTCCACGCTGCCCGACACCCCGCCTGCTATGGTAAGATATGCGGTGAACAGCGTCAAAATGAGCTTGAGCACGCCCGCGGTCAGCCCGCGGATGCCGTCCGCGATGCCGTGCAGCATGCCGTTCCCGGTCGCCGCATCCACCACAACAATGCCCAGATACGCACATGCCGCGGGCACAAGCAGCAGGTTCACCAGCCGGATGATCAGATCGAACACGATCATCGTGGCGACCTGCAGCACGGTCGCGGTCGTCGCGTTCCCCCCGACCGACAGCGCGGTCGCCAGCACGGGCTGCAATACGCCGGAAAATACGCTGATCTGCTCGAGCGTGTCCCGGCAGAGCGCCAGCACGCCGGAAAAATCCTGCAAAAGCACCGCCGCACAGCCCAGCGCGCCCGCCATGTCGATCAGCGCGTCCGCCTCGCCGCCCGCGGCGGAGGAAAACCCGCGTGCTGCCGCCGCGAGGATCACGACCACCGCGACCCGCACCAGGCTGCGCACCGCGCTTTGCAGCGCGCTGCGGCTGTCCTCGGATACGTTTTCCAGCAGGCGCGCAAACGAACCCGCCAGTTCGTCCGCAGTCTCGGGCTGGATGCCGTCCAGGTATTCCCGCTGCCCGGCGGGCACCGCGTCAGCCAGCGCATCGCCTCCCACGCTATGTATGTCCTCCCCGGTCACTGCCGCGCCGGCCGACACGATGCACACCACAAGCGCCAGCAGCAGCCAAATCAGTTTTTTCATTTTCCCTTCCCTTTCACGCCCTTTCACGCTGTCCAGTCCGCCATCAGGCCGAGCACCTGCTCAAAAAGCGGCAGGCATACCGCGAGCGCGAGCACCGCGCCCACGATCTCGATCTTGGCCGCAAGCGCGGACTGACCCGCATCCTTGCACAACGCGCTCATAATGCGCACCACAACCGCGATGCCCACCGCCCGGAGCACGGGCAGATACAGGCTGTCCGTAATGCCGCCCTGCGCGAGCAGCGCGGAAAACTGCTGCGCTGCGCTGCCCGCCAGTGCCAGCGCATGCAGCAGGATGAGCACGCCCGCGGTCAGCGTCAGCAGAAACGCGATGACAGGCGCGTCCTTTTTGAGCACAAGCGACAGCGTGAGCGCAAGCAGGATCAGCCCGCAGGCTGCAATAAGCCCGTTCAAAAGCCGAATACGCGCTTCATCATCTCGAACAGGTCGCTGATCTCCTGCACGATCAGCATCAGCACGACGATGAGGCCCGCGAGCGTGGTCATCAGCGCCTGTTCCTCGCGCCCGGAGCGGGACAGCAGCTGCCCGAGCACCGCCACGAGGATACCAACAGCCGCGATGCGGAAAATCAGATCAACATCCATAGGTTCCTCCGCTTTCAGATCAGCACCAGGATCACCAGTATCCCAAGCGCGATGCCGCAGGTGCGATACAGGTTGCCCTTGTTTTGCAGTTCCTCTGCCGCCGCTTCCCGCGCCGCGGACAGCCGCCGGCTCACCTGCGTCAGCCCCGCGGCCTGCTCGGCGGCATCGTACCGCCCTAAGTAGTTCGCGGCCTCGCACAGGATATCGCACTCGGCTGTGCCAAACCCGACCTCCGTGCGGTTGTCGCGCAGGTTGGCGCGCCATAAGTAACTGAGCGACAGGCCGTTCTGTTCGCGCAGGCGGCGCCGCAGTCCGCTGAACACCAGCCGGATCACCGGGTTTTCGTTCTCCGCCAGCTCCCCGATGATCTCGGGCAGGGGCGCGCGGCGGCAGGATATCTCGCTTATGATGAGCGACAGCGCGAGCAGCATGGCATCCGCCGCCGCGACCCGCCGCCTGAGACTCTGCCGCGCGGATAGCCCGAGCGCTGCGCACGAGCCGAAAATCATTACCCCACCGATCAGCTTGAGCATGTCCTCTCCTCCAATCGTTCCATGCGGTAGCACCGCTCTTTTCCCTTCCGTTCGATTACAACCGCGCGCCCGAACACGCCCAGCGCAAGCAGCGCGCGGTAAACCGGCCGCCGCCGCAGGTCGTCCACATTCGCCGCATGGGCGCTTGCGATCACCGCGGTGCCGCAGTGCGCACAGAGCGAAACCGCCTCCACGTCCTCGGGCGCGGTGATCTCGTCGAACGCCAGAAGCGCGGGCGACATGGTCTTGAGCAGCATGAGCGCGGCCTGCTTTTTCGAACAGCTTTCCAGCACATCCGTGCAGCGGCCGACCGCAAACTGCGGCACGCCGTCCGAGAGCGCCGCGATCTCGCTGCGCTCGTCCGCGACCGCGACCGGATACCCCTTGTCCGAAACAAGGCGCACCCATTCGCGCAGCAGCGTGGTCTTGCCGAGGCCGGGCGGCGACAGCAGCAGCACGGACTGCGGCGGGCCGTTCCCGATCCACGGGGCGATCTGCGCGGCCACCCCGGTGATCTGCCGTGCAATGCGCAGATTGACCGAGGACAGCCCGCGCACGCCGATGACCTGTCCGTTTTCCTCGGCTGCCGTACCGCACACGCCGAGGCGGTGGCCGCCCGCGAGCGTGACGAACCCGTGCCGCAGGCTTTCCGCATAGCTGTGCACCGAGTAGCGCGCCGCGCGGCTGAGCACCTCGCGCAGCTCCTGCGCCGTGACCGGCGCCAGATCGAGCGCCCGCTCTTCGCCCGCGATTCTGACTGACGGCGGATACCCGGCCCGCAGGCGCAGCTCCTCCACTTCCCCCTGCCCGTCCAGCGCCGCCAGCTGCGCCGCCCGCAGGGGCGGCAGGCAGCCGATCGCCTGCTGCCAGGCTTTGTCCTGTTTTACTTCCATATTGCATCACCTGTCCTACTCTATGCGCCGGGCGGCAGGGATATGACCGGCACGTCAAAAGATCGCAGGCCGCGCAGAAACGCAGATAGGCAGCAAGTGCCCGGACAGGAAGCAAGGATCTGTCGGCGCGGCGCGCGAGCACCGTTTATACGGTTTGAGATGGATACGCAGCCAGCCGGAGGCTATTCGCTGCGATTGAAAAACAGTGATCCTCTGCCGCAGAAAACCCGGGCTGAACGTTCGTTTCAGCCCGGGTTGCTGTTTTTCTGTCCGAAAGCATTGCCAGCAGATGTATTTGTCCCGCAAAAGCTCCGTTTCCCAGCGGGAAGTTTCTCTGACGAATCCAGTAGAAATACCTGCGGAAATATGATATGATAGACAAACGAACTTTGAAAATACTTGATCAGAACAAAGGATTACTTATGGATACACGTTTACAGAAGGATACCTCTTCCACCTTTGTCGGCAATATGTCCCTGCCGATCCATCGGTGGTTCCGGTATTCCGCCGGTTTTTCCGCCGAGTGGGCGGAGGAGACCGTCAACGCCTATCGCTCCCGCACGAACAGCGAGATCCATGTCCTCGATCCCTTTGCTGGGTCGGGCACCACGCTGCTTGCCTGTGATAAGCTGGGCGTTGCCTCTTATGGATATGAATCCCACCCCTTCATTTACCAGATCGCTTCCTGCAAGCTGCTTTGGCCATCGGATGCGGAAGAATTTCTCGATACGGCGCACGCCATTCTGGCTCGGGCGCAGGCAGACACCTCGGACCGGGGAGATTATCCGAGTATCGTTTTAAAATGCTACGACGAAAAAAATCTAACCGAAATCGATCATCTGAAAAAAGCGCTGGAGGCACACCCCGCCCCGCGCTCCGCTGCCTGGAAATTGTCGTGGCTGGCCTTTGTATCCATGCTGCGTGCATCGTCCCATGCCGGCACGGCCACCTGGCAGTATGTACTGCCCAACAAGAAAAAAGCCAAGGTGCTCTCTGCCTTTGAGGCATTTTCCCGCCAGGTGGACTGCATGTACGAGGACATCCGGTTTTATCAGGCAAGCCTTGCCAAACCGCGCGCGACCCTGTTCCAGCATGATGCACGCACATCCTCGCCGATCGCACCGAACAGCATTGACCTGGTCGTAACCTCACCGCCCTATGCAAATAATTTCGACTACGCGGATGCGACCCGGCTGGAACTGTCGGTATTGGGCGAAATCCAATCCTGGGGCGAGCTGCAAAGCAAGATCCGCCCCGGTCTGGTGCGCTCCTGCTCACAGATGGTCTCGAGGGAAAGGAAGCACACCTATTCGTATTTGGAGGACCCTGCGCTCTATCCCATCTATAACGATATCCGTGAAGCCTGCCATGCGCTCGATCTGGAAAAAGACAAGCACGGCGGCAGAAAAAACTACCACACGATGATCGCCCTGTAC
>USLE01000175.1 GCA_900555465.1 uncultured Butyricicoccus sp. | reverse complement strand
ATCGGCGACAAGTCGGTCGAGACCGCGGCGCAGCTGGCGCTGGAAAACGGCATGCTGCTGTACGACGTGGTGCGCAACGCCTCGCAGTTCCCGGCGCTCTCGCGCGGCGCGGGCGCAATGGAAAAGTTCGGCGTGATGATGGAAAACCTGCGTCAGCAGCGCGAATTCCTCTCGCTTTCCGAGCTGTACGATGAGCTGCTCGACAGGACCGGCTACCGCGCCGCGCTCGAGGAAAAGGGCGGCACAGAGGAGCAGAGCCGCATCGAGCACATCGAGGAGCTCAAGTCCTATATTGTAAACTATGAAAATGACCATTCCGAGTCCTCTCTCTCCGGCTTTCTCGAGGAAATGGCGCTGTACACGGACGCCGACCAAACCGGCGAGGACGAGGACGCGGTGCTCATGATGACCATGCACTCGGCCAAGGGCCTGGAGTTCCCGGTCGTGTTCCTCGCAGGCATGGAGGACGGGCTGTTCCCCGGCTTCCGCGCGATGGAGCGCGAGGAGGACATGGAGGAGGAGCGCCGGCTGTGCTATGTGGCGGTCACCCGCGCCAAGGAGCAGCTGTACCTGACCTGCGCCGAGCGCCGCATGCTGTACGGCCGCACGCAGTACGCGCACCCCTCGCGCTTCATCGACGAGATGCCGCGCGAGACGCTGGACAGCAACATCGGCGAGAGCCGCATGTTCCAAGCCGCTACCCGCCCCGACCCGGAGCTGCCGCGCGCGCAGGTCGCGCGGGCGCGGTATGTGTCCGCGGCGGCGGCCGCGCCGTCGTTCGGCGCCGCGGCACGCATGAAGAGCGCGCCCCTGCCGGACTTCACCGCAGGCTGTCGTGTGCGCCACAAGGTGTTCGGCGACGGCATGGTGGTTTCGGTAAAGCCGATGGGCGGCGACGCGCTGCTCGAGATCGCCTTTGACCAGAAGGGCACCAAGCGGCTGATGGCGAAGTCCGCGGCGCAGTTTATGCAGAAGCTCTGACCGATGTAAAAGCATTTTGACAGAAAAAATTCCGTCCATCAAAAGAATTTGGTGGACGGAATTTGCTTTTTCCGGTACGATATAGGTAAGGAAAGGGGGCGGTCCGCTTGGATATCGGTGCAAAGATCAAAACCGCGCGCATCCAGTCAGGACTCACGCAGGAGCAGGCCGCAGAAGCGCTCGGCGTCAGCCGGCAGACCATTTCCAACTGGGAGAACGAAAAGACCTACCCCGATATTGTCAGCGTTGTCAAAATGAGCGACCTGTACCATGTCAGCTTGGACCACCTGCTCAAGGGGGATAAGCCGGACTATCTGGATTATCTCAGCGAAAGCACGGACACGGTGCAAAGCAGGCGGAAGCAGTCTTTTATGGCGCTCATGCTGGTCTATCTCGGCATCTGGGCGTTTTCCCTGATCGTGTTCTGGTTTTTTTCCAGCGGCTCGGACGCGATGGGATACTGGATCATGTTCCTGTGGGTCGTGCTGCCGGTGACGACTTGTCGTCTCCCTGCTGATCGGCAGGAACGGCTACGGCGGACGGCGCAAGTGGCTCGCCTGCATCGGCTTTGGCGTGCTGTACATGCTGGCGCACTATGCCACCTTCAGCGCGGCCAATATGGCGGCGACCGACCGGTTTCACCTGCCGTCGTTCTCCATGCTCCTGACGGGTGCGGTCATCTCCCTGATCGGCATGACCACCGGACACAGTTATCCGCACCGTCCCGGCCCGACCGGGCCGCAATAACAGGGAACACAAAACGGGCTGTCGAAAAAGTCCTTCGCGCCGCAGCGCGCGTAAAATAGAAAATTGCAACAAAGTTGCAATTTTCATAAAAACCGGGAGCACAAGGTGAATTGACGCGAAGCGTCAAGAGAAGGTGGCCTGGGCCATGTATCACGGTTTGCTCTCATTGAACCGCCGCGCGGCGGCGGAATAAGGATAGAGGCCTACGGGCTATACAAGACCGCTGACAAGTGTGCCTGAAAGGCGCGCGCAGGCAGCGGCAAATTCGATTGGAAGCATGGTTCCGATCGAGAGACTGTTCGAAAAACTATGTTTTTCGACAGTCTCAAAAGCGGGCTGCCCCCTCGGGCAGCCCGCTTATTCTGTCAGTTTTTCCCGGAGCGCCTGGATCGCACGTTTTTCGATGCGTGATACCTGCACCTGCGACACGCCGATGATCCGGGACACCTGCTGCTGGGTCAGGTCGCGCGAAAAGCGCAGCGCCAGCACCTGCCGGTCGCGCGCGGGCAGGCTGCGCACCGCATCCCCCAGCGACAGGTACAGGCAGGTGCGCTCCTCCATGCCCTCGTCGCCCACGAGGTCGCCCAGCCGCCCGCCGCCGGACAGCTCGCGCTCAAACGAGTCCACCGCCACGTCCGCCTGCTCGCAGGCCGCGACCTCTTCTGCGGTCAGCCCGGCGGCTTCCGCCAGCTCGCTGACCGTGGGCGAGCGCCCGGTTTTGCTCTCGAGCTCGCTCTGCACCCGCCGCAGCCGCACCGTCCGCTCCTTGACCGCGCGGCTGACCTTGACCGCGCCGTCGTCGCGCAGAAAGCGGCGGATCTCGCCCGCGATCTTGGGCACCGCGTAGGTGGAAAACTCGTTGCCGAGCGACGGGTCGAACCCGCGCACCGCCTTGATAAAGCCCACGCACGCGAGCTGGTACAGATCGTCCGGCTCCGCGCCGCGGCCGTAGTACCGCCGCGCGATCGACCAGATCAGCCCGCTGTTCTCCTCGATCAGCTGCGCTTCCGCGCCGCGGTCGCCCGCGGCCGCCCGCTCGAGCAGGGCGCGCATATCGCTCGTCACCCGTCCCGCTCCTTAAGTACCTTGAGCATGGTCACGATCGTGCCCTTGCCCGGTGTGGAACGCACGCGCAGCTTGTCCGTAAAGCTCTCCATGATGGTAAACCCCATGCCGCTGCGCGTGTCGTCGCCGGTTGTGAACATGGGCTGCCGCGCCTGCTCGACGTTCTCGATGCCGCGCCCGGCATCCTTGACCTTGAGCTCGAGGATACGCCCCTCAAACAGGCGCACCGTGACCGTGATAAACCCGATCCTGTCCGCATAGCCGTGCACGATCGCGTTAGTGACCGCTTCGCTAACCACGGTCTTGATATCGCCCAGCTCCTCCATCGTCGGGTCGAGCTGCGCCACAAACGCGCCCACCGACTGGCGCGCAAACGCCTCGTTGACCGAGCGGCTCTCGAATTTCAGGCTCATTTTATTGATAACAGCGCGCACCTTACTCCCCCCTTTCAAAAATCATGACCTGCGGCAGGCCGGATGCCTCAAACACCCGCATGGGCTGGGGCGGCGCGCCGCGCACGACAAATTCGCGCCCGCTGCGCGCGCAGGTGCGGTGCAGGTGCAGCACGACCGCCAGCCCCGAGCTGTCCATGAACGTCAGCCCGGACAGATTGAGCACCAGCTTTTCGCAGGGATAGAGCACGAGCAGGTCCTCAGCCTGCTCGATCGCCTCGCGCGCCGCATGGTGGTCGAGCTCGCCCGCGAGCGAAACCGTCAGCGTGCCCCCGCACTCGGACTGTGTGATATGCAGCATATTGATTCACCTCAATTGTTATGCAAAACGAAAAGGCTTGTACCCTTTCGGTACAAGCCTTAGTTTACCAATATTTTCCTTATTATTCTGCCATTTTCTGTCGGGCCTTCAGGATTTTTTCTGTCTCCCCGATCAAATACAGCGAGCCGCAGACCAGAACGCAGTCCTTCGGCCCGGCTTTGCCCAGTGCCTGTGCGAGCGCCTGCGCGGCGGAAGGGCAGTCATATACCTCAGCGCAGTCCTGCTCGGCCAGCGCCGCGATGGCGTGCTCGTTGACCGCGCGGTCGTCCGCCTCGGGCGCACACGCATAGAACACATCCGCCCGGCGCGCCATCTCGCGCACGCAATGCTGATATTCCTTGTCGCGCACCATGCCCATGACAACGTGCAGGCGGCGCATTTTGAGCAGCTCGTCTACTGCGCGGCACAGCGCCTCGACGCCTGCGGTGTTGTGCGCCCCGTCCAGCAGCACGAGCGGCTGGTCGGACAGCCGTTCCAGCCGCCCCGGCATGCGCGCCCGCGCGAGGCCGCGCACAGCAGCCTCCACCGGGATGTTCCAGCCGCGCTCGCGCAGCGCGGAAACCGTGCGCAGCGTGGTCATGGCGTTTTGCAGCTGGTGCCGACCGGGCATGGCGATCGTGTAGCCCTGCCCCTCGTAAACAAAGGCAGATCCCTCGAT
>USLE01000174.1 GCA_900555465.1 uncultured Butyricicoccus sp. | reverse complement strand
AAATCGGCAATGACATCTGACATTTTCATGGTGATTCACTCCTTTGGCCGGATGCCTCTTTGACCTTTCCTGACCTTTGTCTTTATTATATCTTCTGCGAAAGCGGTTTGCAAGAGATTTTTCTGACCAAATCTGACCATTAAGCAAAAACAGAACGAATTAATGCGGGTATTTCTCACGATATCTCACGAAATCACAGTTTTTCTCGGTTTTTCTTCGATTAATAAAATTTGTGTGCACTGATAAAAGTTACCGGCGGCTAACTGCGGCTTTTGGTTGCTTTTTTTTATTCTTGTGTTACAATAAGTGTGTAAATTACTTATGGAGGTGCAATACCAATGGCATATGTTATCAGTGGCGCATGCATCAGCTGTGGTTCCTGCGCGGGCGAGTGCCCGGTAGGCGCGATCGCTGAGGGCGACGGCAAGTACGAGATCAACGCGGATGCTTGCATCGATTGCGGCAGCTGTGCAGGTTCCTGCCCGGTAGGCGCGATTTCGCAGGGCTAATTCGTTAGCTGTATAAAAGCGAAACCCAAAAACCCGTTCCATTTGGAACGGGTTTTGTTTTTTGCTTTCGGCAGGACAGGATAAAATTTGCAGTTTGGGGGCCTTTGTTAAAATTGCGCAAAGAAAGCAGGGCATTTTCGTGCTAAACAACAAAAGAGGGGGGCGAAAACCCGGTAAATCAGGGGGAAATGAACATTGAAAAATCCGGAAGCCGGGGCGTATAATAGGTCGGTAGCAAAAAATGCGGCGCGCGTCCCGCAAAGGCAGAAATCGGCGCGTATGAAAGGGGATAACATAATGGATACGATGCAGATCCTTTCTGTTGTGGTGTTCGTGCTGGTCATGGCGGCGATCATCTCAGAGAAGGTCCACCGGACGGTAGCGGCAGTGACAGGCGGTGTGCTGCTGGTCATTTTGCGGGTACTCGATGTGGATCAGGCGGTAGGCTACATAGACTTCAGCACCATCGGCGTACTGATCGGCATGATGCTGTTTGTCGCCGTAGTGCGCAACTCCGGCCTGTTTGAGTACATGGCGATCAAGTCAGCCAAGATCGCAAAGGGCAACCCCTGGAAGATCATGCTGCTGTTCACCATCCTGACCGCGGTGCTCTCGGCGTTCCTGGATAACGTGACGACCGTGCTGCTGGTGGGCCCGATGGCGATCGCGATCACCGGCATTCTGGGCATTGACCCGGTGCCCTTCCTGCTGGCGCAGATCCTCGCCTCCAACATCGGCGGTACGGCGACTCTGATCGGCGACCCGCCGAATATCATGATCGGTTCGCAGGCGGGCCTGAGCTTCATGGACTTCGTGGGCAATACCGGCATCGCAGTGGTGTTTATCATGGCAGCGCTGTGCGTGTGCTTCTATTTCATGTTCGGCAAAAAGCTCATCGTCGAGCCGGACAAGATGGCCGCTGTCATGCAGCTGGATGAAAACAAGTCGATCAAGGACCACGCGCTGCTGGTCAAGAGCGTTGTGATGATCGTTGTGGTCGTGTTCGGCTTTGTGTTCCACAGCTCGCTCGGCGTGGATTCTTGCATTATCGCGCTGGGCAGTGCTACAATAATGTTGCTGATCGGCAAGCAGGACACCGAAGAGATCGTGCTCGGCGTCGAGTGGTCGACCATTCTGTTCTTCACCGGCCTGTTCGTCGTGGTCGGAGGCATGCAGCAGACCGGCATCATCACCATGCTGGGCAACGCGCTGGTCGAGGTGACCGGCGGGAACGCCATGCTGCTCATGCTGCTCATCCTGTGGGGCTCGGCGATGTTCTCGTCCGTACTCGACAACATTCCGTTTGTCGCCACCATGATCCCGCTGATCCTTGCGATGCAGGCGGATGGTATGGATGTATCCGCGCTGTGGTGGGCGCTGTCGCTGGGCGCATGTCTGGGCGGCAACGGCACGCTGATCGGCGCTTCGGCAAACGTGGTGCTCTCGGGCATCTCGGCCAAGCATGGGCATCCGATCACCTTTGCGCGCTACCTGCGCGTGGGCTTCCCGATGATGCTGATGTCGGTCGCGATCTCCACGGTTTATCTGCTGATCCGTTTCCATTGACACCTGACAGGCTGAGAAAGAAGGAAAGCATATGTTAACAAGCAGTTTTTCCGGTGATATCATCAATGTGGCGCTGCGTCAGCTCGGCGCATCTTCCATCAAGGAGATCCGCAACGGCATCCTGTACATTGCCAAGTTCGAGCTTTCGAACGACCTGTGCGTCACCTATGTGTTCAATGTAACCAAGCGGGACAAGTACTACCTCCAGCGCGTCTCGCCCTACCCGATCTCGCACGGCGACTTTGACGGCCCGGATCAGGTTGTGGATTTTATCCGCAAGGATATCCGGAAGTTCCGCAATGCGCACAACTCGCACAACTTCCCGAAATTCCTGGAAACGACCGACGCAATGGTGCGCCTGTCGCACGCAGTCGAGCTGCTCTTCCTCGAGCGCAATATCTCCGCCGAGGATCTGGACAGCCTGGCCGCCCGTCTGGACGCGGCGGTCGACACGATCAAGGAGATCCGCGAGCATTCGCCCAAGATCGACAAATAATAACAGCATAAAACAGCCGGCGGCGCTGCATTCTATTTTGGATGCAGCGCCGCCGGTTTGCTGCTGGTGCAGGCCGGGCGGGATGTACAGTGTCTGCGGGTTATTGGGCAAGTTGAAAGGGTTTCCGCCAGAAAATGGAACGGATTTGTTTAAAATGCCGTTTTACATAAACGTTCTGTTCATTTTATGATGATTTCGCTGGACAAATGAGAAAAAAGATGTACAATGCTATATATCCGATTATCATGTTGAAAGGGATTGACTGCCATGTCTTACGAATTTCTTTTGACGATTGCCATCATCATGCTGTCCACCAAGGTGTTCGGCCTGACCTCCGAGCGCGTGCACATGCCGCAGGTCGTCGGCGCGCTGATTGCCGGCGTGCTGGTGGGACCGAGCTGTCTCGGCTGGGTCGGTGAGACTGATTTTCTGGTCAAGGCCGCCGAAATCGGCGTCATCATCCTGATGTTCAATGCCGGTCTGGACACCGACCTCGAGGAGCTCAAAACCACCGGTTTTGCGTCCTTTATCATTGCGGTCATCGGCGTTATCGTGCCGCTCGTCGGCGGCATCGGGTGCTATCTGATGTTTGCCAATAACCCTGCCGATGCGAACAACATGCTCAAGGCGGCGTTCATCGGCGTGGTGCTGACCGCGACCTCGGTCTCGATCACGGTCGAGACCCTGCGCGAGATGGGCAAGCTCAAAAGCAAGGTGGGCACGGCGATTCTGGGCGCGGCAGTCATTGACGATATTCTGGGCATTGTCGTGCTGACCGTGCTGACCGGCTTTACCGACCCGACCGTCCAGCCGCTGCTGGTGTTCGGGCGCATCGCGGCGTTCTTCGTGTTCGTGCTGGTGGTCGGCATTGTTATGCACAAGGCGTTCGCCAAGATGGACCAGCTCTGGCACAAGCACCGCCGCATTGCGATCTATGCGCTGGCGTTTGCCTTTTTGATGAGCTATGTTGCCGAGCGGTTTTTCGGCATTGCGGATATCACGGGCGCGTATTTCGCGGGCATTGTCATGTGCAACCTTTCTTCTACCCGCGACTATGTTGCGAGCAAGACCAACGTGCTGGGCTACATGCTGTTTTCGCCCCTGTTCTTTGCCTCCATCGGCATCAAGACCAATCTGGAGGGACTGACGGGCACGCTGGTGCTGTTCGCCATTGCGCTGACGGTCGTGGCGATCCTGAGCAAGATCATCGGCTGCGGGCTGGGTGCGCGGCTGATGGGATTCCAGACCTACGACGCTTTCTCGATCGGGCTGGGTATGATCTCCCGCGGCGAGGTCGCGCTGATCGTCGCCCAGAAGGGCGCGCAGGCGGGCCTGATCGACGAGAGCATGTTCCCGGCGATCGTGCTGGTGGTCATTGTCACGACGCTGATCACCCCCATCCTGCTCAAATTCGGCATGAAGCGCGAGACCCCGGCGAATACCGAATTTTCCGGGCAGGATGCGCCGGTCATGCCCAAACCCGGGCTGCACTGAGGCACGCGGATCAAAAAAATACGGGCAGGCGCCGCCCTCCGGTCGGGATGGGTGTGCGCCTGCCCCTTTGCGTTTGCGGGAAAACAGGGAAGAAAAGTAAGTTTTACGGGAAGAAAAGTAAGTTTTGCGGCTTTACTTGATGGTTTGCGGCAGGTGTGCTATACTTAATC
>USLE01000173.1 GCA_900555465.1 uncultured Butyricicoccus sp. | reverse complement strand
TTGCCGGGCGCACCGCGCAGATCCACGAGACCATGCGCCGCTACATAGCCGACGGCACGCTGCGTACGCTTCCCGCCGGTGTGGTGCTCACCGAGCGCTGGTCAGGCGGCACCTGCCCGCGCCGCGGCGTTGTGCTCGCAGTCGATCTCGAGGCGTATGAATACACCCCCGGCTCGGCCTCGCTCATCCGCCCGACCGAAAAAACCGTGGTCGAGCGCATCCCGCCGCGCCTCAAGGTGCGCCAGGGCGCGTGCATGGAACTGCCGCACATCATGATCCTGATCGACGACCCGGACCGCGGCATCATCGAGCCGCTGTTTGAGAAAACGGATTCGCTTGAAAAGCTGTACGATACCGACCTGATGCAGAACGGCGGCCATATCACCGGCTGGTTCATCCCCAAGGGCGCGGAGACCGACGCGATCGAGGCCGGTCTGGAGGCGCTGTGCGACCGCGACACCTTCAACAGGAAGTACGGCTGCACGGACGCGCAGGCGCTCCTCCCCTATGCGGTCGGCGACGGCAACCACTCGATGGCGACCGCCAAGGCCTACTGGGAAGAGATCAAAAAGAACCTCACTGAAGCGGAGCAGGCGGATCACCCGGCGCGGTACGCGCTGGTCGAGGTGGTCAACATCCACGACGAGAGCCTGATCATCGAGCCGATCCACCGCGTGGTGTTCGGCGTGGCCGCGGATGCGCTGCTGGACGGCCTTACCGACTTCTACGCATCGCAGGGCTGCAAGGCCTATGTGGCTGACAAGGCGCCGGCAGACGCTGATGCGCACTGCTATCCGTTCTGCTCTTCGGAAAAATCCGGCGTGTTCGTGGTCGAGAACCCCAAGTGGTCCATCCCGGTCGCGACCATGCAGACCGGTCTGGACGCCTTTGTCGAGGCGCACAGCGAGGTCAAGATCGACTACATCCACGGTGCGGATGTTGTCCAGTCGCTCGGCACCAAGCCGGGCAACGTGGGCTTTATTCTGCCCGATATCGCGAAGAACGACCTGTTCCGTGGCGTGGTCTTTGACGGTGTCCTGCCGCGCAAGACCTTCTCGATGGGCGAAGCGCACGAAAAGCGCTATTACATGGAAGCCAAGACCATTGTCAAGTAATTTGTTCGTGAGATCCGGACGCAGCCTTTTGGGCTGCGTCCTTTTTTGTCCAGCGCAGCGCGGCGTGCCCGTTTTCCACCGTACACAGCACAAAGGCCGGCGCGAGCGCAAACGGCTGGTCGGGCGCAAAGGCGCAGCGCAGCATTACGGATGCCCCCTCGTCCTCGCCCTGTACGGCGCCGCTGTCCAGCAGGCTATCAAGCACCTCGTCCCCGGTCCGAACGTGAGGTTCCTCCTGCGCCTGTGCGCTTTCCAGTACAGGCTGCTCCTCCGGCTGCGCGGCAGGCGGTTGCGGGCTGTCCGACAGATAAAACCGCAGGGGCGGCGCATGGTCACAGCCCGCCGCCTTAAGCGTCTCGCGCGAGAGGTGCCGCTTTAGCCGCAGGCGGCCATGCACAGGCTCGGGCAGGCCGATCAGCAGCGGCGTGCCGTCCGTTTCCCCGTAACAGCGCAGCAGCTTTTCCCCGTCATCGGGCATGGCGCAGTCCAGCTCGATCTGCACCCCGTAGACATCCGGCACCCACAAAATCGTGCCCGCCGGCTGCCCTGCAAAATAAACCTCTGCCTGCACGTCCAACCCTCCCATACAGCAAAAGCGCGTATCCATTACAGAATACGCGCTTTGATCTGACAATATACCGCTCAGCCCTGCACAGACCCCAAACCGAAGCTGACCGCCAGCGCTTCGTCCACATGGCGCATCGCATTTTCGTCAAGCGACCCCATTTTCTCCCGCAGGCGGCGTTTATCCAGCGTGCGGATCTGCTCGGTCAGGATGATGGAATCTTTGGTCAGGCCGTAATTCGGCGCGCCGAGCGAAATGTGGGTCGGCATCTTTGCTTTGTTGACCTGCGATGTAATGGCCGCGGCGATCACGGTCGGGCTGTACCGGTTGCCGACATTATTCTGCACGATGAGCACCGGACGGATACCGCCCTGCTCGCTGCCGACCACCGGGCTGAGATCGGCATAGTAAATATCTCCCCGTTTGATGCTGGTATCCACTTTGGTTCACACTCCGATGAAATAGATTTACGGTTTGTCCGCAAACCTATTTTCCCCACGCCGCGAGAAAATATAACAGCAGCATAAAAAAATGCCGGCGCAGGAATGCGGGGATCTCTCCCCGCTTCATCCTATGCCGGCAAAGGGCCGATTGTCATTCGCTGTAAAAACGGGGCACGCGGCGGCTCACCGCGCACACCACCTCATAGGAGATCGTGCCCGCCGCTGCGGCTGCATCCTCCGCGGTCCAGACCGCCGGGCCGAACACGGTCACCTCGTCCCCACGGCCCACCTGCGCGCCGTCCGGCACGCGCACCATGCACATATCCATGCAGATGCGGCCGAGCACAGGCGCTTTTGCGCCGCCGAGCACCACATGCGCCCGGCCCGAACCGGTGCGCAGGAAACCGTCCGCATAGCCGATCGAGATGACCGCCATGCGGGTCGGCACGCCGGTCTCGTAGGTGCGGCCGTAGCTGACCGTGGTATGCGCCGGAATATCGCGCACCTGCACCACGCGCGCCTTGACGGTCATGGCGGGCCGCAGGTCCAGCATCGGCGGCACAGACGGGTCCGGCCGGTAGCCGTACAGGATGATGCCTGCGCGGGTCATGGTGCAGTGCATGGCTTCATAATGCTGGATGCCGCCGCTGTTGGCGCAGTGGCGCAGCGGCAGATCAAGGCCTGCCTGCCGCAGTCCCTCGCACACGTCGGCAAAGCGCTGGTATTGCAGCTCGGTATATTCCTTTCCGTCCGGCACATCGGATACGGCAAAGTGGGTGAAAATCCCCTCGGAGCGCAGCCCCGGCAGCGCCGCACAGTCCAGAATGTTCTGCACGGTCTGTGCGCACGCCCAGCCAGGGAAGCCCAGCCGCGTCATGCCGGTGTCCAGCTTGTAATGCACCGTGATGGTCTCGCCTGTGCGGACAGCCGCCGCACTCAGCAGCTGCGCAGTCTCTTTGTCATAGACCGGCGCGGTGATATGATACCGTGCAATATCGTCCATATCCGCCGCATCCACATAGCCGAGGATCAGGATCGGCTTTGTGATGCCGTTTTCGCGCAGCTCGACCGCCTCCGGCACGGTCGCGGCCGCGAAATACGGCGCGCCCATCGCCTGTAAGCGCTTCGCCACCGGCACGGCGCCGTGCCCGTATGCGTCCGCCTTGACCACGCACAGCACAGGCGCCTTGGCGTGCGCACAGATCACACGATAGTTATGTTCGATCGCGCCCAGGTCGATTTCCGCCCAGGTGCGGTGTTTGCTCGGTTGCATGTTTTGTTCATCCCCAAATTTATGTTTCCTGATATACAGTCACCTGAATCGTCAGCACGCGCGCGCCGTCTGCATAAAGCTCCGCGCATACCGGCTGCAATCCGTTTTCGGTGAGCCATACCTGTTTTTCGATCTTCCCATCCTCGCTGTCATACGCATATTTGAGCGCGACCAGATCCGTGCCTGAGGCGGACTCGCTCCAGATCTGCGCCGGTTCACCCTTGCGCAGGTCATCCAGCAGACAGAACATCGCGTCCGCCGGGGTCAGCCCGGTGCGCTGCGGCATGGCATCGTCGAGCGACAGGCCGTCATATTGCAGCGTGATCGATGCGCTGTCCTCCCCCGCGATCGTGCCGCCGATCCCGGCGAGCGATTCGGGCGCGGTGATGGTGAAGGAATCGACATCCTCTTTATTATAAACATAATCTATTTCATATTCCAGTACCGATTGCTCCAGATCAGATAAAATTTTCAGATGCGCCTCAAATCCGGAGAGCGCATCGAAATGCGCGCGCACGGCCTCGCCGTCCGCACCGGAGCCGCCGCAGCCGCAAAGCACGACCGCCAGCAGCAGCACTGTTCACAAAACCCGCTTCAGGTCACCACTCCCTTGTGTTATACCGTTTGAGCAGCGTGGGCAGCAGTTGCAGCATGTCGCTCGGCGTCATGCCGTATTCGCTCAGCGAATTCGCCGCAAGGTCGCCCGCCCTGCCGTGCAGCCACGCCGCGGCGCACGCCGCCTGCACTGCCGGGATGCCCTGCCCGCAAAGCGATACCAACATACCCGCCAGCACATCGCCGCTGCCGCCTTTCGCCATGCCGGGATTGCCCGAATGGTTGCGGTAGAACGCACCGTCCGGCGCGGCGATCAGCGTGCGGTGCCCCTTATAAAGCACAATGCAGTTATAT
>USLE01000172.1 GCA_900555465.1 uncultured Butyricicoccus sp. | reverse complement strand
CCCCACCACGAGCCGTACTGGTCAGGCCACTGCTGGAAATCGAACCAGCAGTGGCCTGACCAGTACGGCTCGTGGTGGGGCATCTACACCCTGCCGCAGGTGCGGGAGATGGATGAGACCTATCAGGACTATATTTTTGAAAACGAGGACAGCGTCGTGCGCCGCTGGCTGCGGCTGGGGGCCTCGGGCTGGCGGCTGGATGTGGCGGATGAGCTGCCGGACGAGTTTATCCGGCGCTTAAACGCCGCCGCCAAGCGCGAAAAGCCGGACGCGCTCATCATCGGCGAGGTCTGGGAGGACGCCTCCAACAAGATCTCCTATTCCGAGCGCCGCAAATACTTTCAGGGCGGCGAGCTGGACTCGGTGATGAACTACCCGCTGCGGGATGCGATCCTCGCGTTCCTGAACGGCGGCACGGCCGAGCACTTCGCGGAGACGATGGAGTGCATCCGGGAAAACTATCCGCGCGCGGTGTTTTATAACCTGATGAACATCATCGGCACGCATGACACGGCGCGCGCGCTCACCCTGCTCGGCGTATCCGAGGAGGAGTGGCATATGGACCGCGACAGCCGCGCGCACTACACCCTGCCGATGGACCGGCTGGAGACCGCGAAACGAAAACTCAAGCTCGCCGCGGTCATCCAGTTCACCATGCCGGGCTCGCCCACCATCTACTACGGGGACGAGGCGGGCAGGCAGGGCTTTGAGGACCCGTTCAACCGCCGCACCTACCCGTGGGGCGCGGAAGACCGCGAGCTGCTCGCGTTTTACCGCCGGCTGTGCGCCCTGCGCGCGGACAGCGAAACGCTCGCGCGCGGCGACCTGCGCTTTGTCGAGAGCAGCGGCGCGCTGCTGCATTACGAGCGCGTGAGCGACCATGCGCGGCTGCATATTCTGGTCAACCGCGGCCACCATGCGGTCGAGACCCGCGTGGACGCGGTGTACGCAGTGGATATGCTGGAAAACGCGGAGTTTGACCGCGCGGACAGCCGGGGCGTGTATGTGACGATCCCGCCGGAGACCGCTTATATCCTGCGGTGCTTCGGCACACCGTTAAAGGAGGACTGACAGATGGATATGCGGGAAAAACAGCTTTCCTGTGAATATTTCTTTGAGGGCAGGATCATGAAGGCGCGGCTCGATCAGGCTCTGCTGCCGAACGGCAAAACCGCGCCGCGCGAGGTGTGCGAGCATGTCGGCGGCGTGGGCGTGCTGCCCATCGACAGGGACGGCAACGTCATTCTGGTGCGGCAGTTCCGCTATCCGTACGGCGAGGAGATCCTCGAGATCCCGGCGGGCAAGCTGGACCACGGCGAGGGCGAGAGCATCGCGGACTGCGGCGCGCGCGAGCTCAAGGAGGAGACCGGCTGCACGGCCGGGCGGCTGGTGCCGCTCGGGTGCGTGTACCCTTCGCCGGGCTTTCTGACCGAGGTCGTGCACCTGTTTGCGGCGCTCGACCTGACCGAGGGCGAGATGCAGCCGGATGAGGACGAGTTCGTCGAGGTCGTGCGCCTGCCCATCGCCGAGGTGGAGCAGATGGTTGCGCGCGATGAGATCCGCGACGCGAAAACCGCGCTCGCCCTGTACCGCGCAAGGCTGAAAAACCTGTTTTAATTGTTTTCACCCCTCTGAAAAGGAGGAACCTATGGATAAGAAAAAGATCCTCGTGGTCGAGGATGAAAAGGCGATCGCGGACATTCTGGTATTCAATCTCCAGCGCGAGGGCTACGACACGCTGGTCGCTTACGACGGCGCGGAGGGCCTGCGCTGCGCGCTCGAGGAGGCGCCCGACCTGATCCTGCTGGACGTCATGCTGCCCGAGATGGACGGCTTCGAGGTGCTGGGACACATCCGCGAAAAGCACGACACCCCGATCATCATGCTGACCGCCCGCGAGGAGGAGACCGACAAGGTGCTCGGCCTCGAGCTCGGCGCGGACGACTATATCACAAAGCCGTTCTCCATGCGCGAGCTGATGGCGCGCGTCAAGGCGAACATGCGGCGCACCCTGTCGGGCGAGGAGCGGGCAAAGCCCGTGGTGCCGTCCGGCGGCGGGCTGCGCATCTCGCGCGACAACGGCATGGTGTATAAGAACGGGCGTGCGCTTGAGCTTTCCGCGCGCGAGTTCGATATTTTGTGCTTCCTGTCCGCCTCGCCCGGGCGCGTGTTCTCGCGCGAGGAGCTGATGGAGCACGTCTGGGGCTATGAATATTACGGCGACCTGCGCGCGGTGGATGTTGCGATCCGCCGCCTGCGCGAAAAGGTCGAGGATAAGCCCGCGAGCCCCAGGTATATCATGACCAAGCGGGGGATGGGATACTACTTTGCCAGCGAGGGCTGACGCCCTGCACTGGATTATAGGGGGAATCCGATTCCCACTATATACGCGGACAAGTTCCAGAGAAACTTGCCCGCGATACCCCCTGGACGCGGCCCAGGGCCGCTGGGTCGGGGTGTAAAAAGACAGGCACATGTCCTGTCTTTTTACGCAAACGGCAGAGCCGTTTGCTGATTGAATAATTGCGCGGGAAACGCGCAATTTCATAAAAACCGGGAGCACAAGGTGAGTTGACGCGAAGCGTCAAGAGAGGGTGGCCTGGGCCATGTATCACGGTTTTTATACAGGGAAGCGGTTTTGTGTGCCGCTTGCGGCGCGCAAAACCGCGCCTTGGCTTTGTCCGCGTGCTACGCGGCAAAGCCTCTCGTTTGAAACCGTGGTTTCAAACGAAGCCTTTTTGGAGGTGTCAAATGTTTCGGTCCTTGCATATGAAGCTGGTGCTGATCCTGGTGCTGATGATCGTGTCGGTCATGGCGGTCGTCGGCACATTTCTGATCAACAGCGTCAACACCTTTTATCTGGACAACTTCTATGAGCAGATGCAGAGCGTGTTCACCGGGGATACCATCCTCTCGCTGGAGGAGGCCGCGGCGGAGAGCGGCGCGGATGGGCTGATCACCATCATAGACGCGCACCGGAGCCGTCTGGGTATCGACGACTACCGCAACTACTACATTCTGGATAATCAGGGCCGGTTCCTTGACGGCTCCAACCCGAATATCTCGGTCACGCGCACGAGCAACATCATCGCCGCAATGGCCGGGGACGCGGGCACCCGCTCCTCGGTGTCGGACAGCATGATGGACATCGCCGTGCCGATCGACATGGACGAGGACGACGGCACGGACTACATCGTCTACATCGCGGACGACAAGCAGGAGATCTCCGACCTGTCCTGGCGCTTTTTCCAGATCGTCATGCAGGCCATGATGTTCGGCCTGCTCGCGGCGATCCTGCTGTCCTTTTTGCTGTCCAAGACCATCACCACGCCCATCGAGCGCATCACCGAGGGCGCAAAGTCGATCGCGGAAGGCAACTTCGATCAGGACCTCGGCGTGCAGTCCTCGGACGAGATCGGCGAGCTGACGCGCTCGTTCAACTACATGGCGCGGCGGCTCAAGAGCACGGTCGGCGAGGTGCAGGGCGAGCGCGACAAGCTCAACACCCTGTTCCTGCACATGAGCGACGGCGTGGCCGCGTTTACCACCGACGGCCGGCTCATCCATATGAACCCGGCGGCGGAAAGCCTGCTCGGCGTGCGCATGGAGGACGACCTCGGCTTTGATGAGATGTTCGCCGACCTCGATATGCCCAACTCGGACGAGACCGCCATGCGCACCTTCCTGACCAGCGAGATCACGCGCTTCGGGCGCGTGCTGTCGGTCACGCTCGCGCCCTACGGCGCGCTCGACGGCGAGGGCGGCGTGATCGCGGTTATCCACGATATCACCGAGCAGCGCCGGCTGGACGATGCGCGGCGCGAGTTCGTGGCCAACGTATCGCACGAGCTGCGCACCCCGCTGACCAACATCCGCTCGTATACCGAAACCCTGCTGGACGCGGCGGGCGATATCCCGATCGACACGGAAAAGCAGTTCCTCGGCGTGATTTCGAGCGAGTCCGAGCGCATGGCGCGCATCGTGACCGACCTTTTGACCCTGTCCAAGCTGGACTACGGCCGCATGGAGCTGCGCATGACGCGCTTTTCGCTCGCGGACATGCTGCATAACGTGGCCAACGCCATGAAGCTGACCGCCGAGGACAGCGGCCATGCACTTGCGGTCGACACGCCGGACGACCTGCCGAAGATCGTGGGCGACCGCGAGCGCATCGAGCAGGTCGTGGTCAACATCCTGTCCAACGCGGTCAAGTACACCCCGTCCGGCGGCCATATCCGCCTGTCCGCGTGCACGCTTTCCGGCAACCGCGTGCGCATCACGGTCGAGGACGACGGCGTCGGCATCCCGGCGGCGGACGTGCCGCGCCTGTTTGAGCGTTTTTACCGCGTGGACAAGGCGCGCAGC
>USLE01000171.1 GCA_900555465.1 uncultured Butyricicoccus sp. | reverse complement strand
TAAAGCCGCTCCTGCGCGGCGGCGCGGTTGACGCGACGCTGCGCGATGCGATCGAACAGGCGGTACGGGGCAAGCCCGCCGCGCACTGCTTTGCCGAGCGGCAAGCGGTCACAGAGCGCAAAAGCATGAACCAGATCGGAGGATAACATGGGAAAGATCATCGCCATCTGCACGAGCGACGTGCGCGGCGTACAGAAGCAGCCGCGGGACACCGCATGGCTGGATCAGGACTGGGGCATCCGCGGGGACGCGCACGCCGGGCACTGGCACCGGCAGGTCAGCCTGCTCTCCGCGGAGGAGATCGCGGCGTTCAATGAAAAAGGCGCGGGCGTGCAGCCCGGCGCGTTTGGGGAAAATCTCGTGGTCGAGGGCATCGGCCTGCGCCGCCTGCCGGTCGGCACGCTGCTCGGGTGCGGGGACGCAGTGCTCGAGATCACCCAGATCGGCAAGGAGTGCCACAGCCACTGCGCGATCTATCACAACATGGGCGACTGCATCATGCCGCGCGAGGGCGTGTTCGCGCGCGTCATCACGGGCGGACAGATCGCCGTGGGCGGCGAGATCCATGTGCTCCCGCGCACGGCGCCCTTCCCCTTTCAGGCCGCGGTCATCACGCTGTCCGACCGCTGCGCGGCGGGCGAGCGCGAGGACAAAAGCGGCCCCGCGGTCGCAAAGCGGCTGACGGAGGCGGGCTACGCTGTCGTCGAGCAGCTGCTGCTTGCGGATGAGCGTGAACCGCTCGAGCGCACCCTCATCCGCCTGTGCGACCAGCGCCGGCTCGACCTGATTTTGACCACGGGCGGCACGGGCTTTGCCCCGCGCGACATCACGCCCGAGGCCACGCGCGCGGTCGCGGAGCGCGATGCGCCCGGTATCGCGGAGGCCATCCGCGCCGCGAGCCTGCGCATCACCCCGCGCGCCATGCTCAGCCGGGCGGCGTCAGTCATCCGCGGCAAAACACTCATCATCAACCTGCCCGGCAGCCCCAAGGCCTGCATGGAAAGCATGGACGTGTTCCTCGATCAGCTCCCGCACGCGCTTGCACTGCTGCGCGGCACGCCGCAGGACTGCGGGCGGTAAAATAAAAGCCGGAGGAACAAACAGGAGGCGCAGATATGGCAAACGAGAGCAACAAGGACTTTAATGCAATGCTGCATAAAGAAACCGATATGCCTAAGGTGCAAATCATAACGGACGAAGCTGCCATCAGGAAATATGGCGGAGAGAAAATGTTCTTCGCCCCGCCGCTTGCTTACGATGAAATCATGAAAACAATTCCTTTTGGAAAGGTCATCACCGTCGGCGCAATCAGAGCATATCTGGCAAAGAAGAACCACGCGGATTTTACCGACCCAATGACCGCCGGAATTTTTGTATCCATTGCGGCATGGGCAAGCTGGCAGCGTTCTGCGGACAAAACGCCGTATTGGCGGACACTGAAGGCAAATGGCGAGTTAAATGCCAAATATCCCGGCGGCATTGAAGCGCAGCGGGAAAAGCTGATCGCCGAAGGGCATACGATCCTGCAAAAGGGGCGAAAGAATATCCGATACTATGTAAAGGACTATGAAAATGCGCTTTTTGATTTGATGTAGCAAATCCCTGCTTTATTTCATTACGAACGATCCCGAAACCTTCTTTTGAAAAAGGCAGCGTTGCGGGGTTGTAACATCATATTGCTTCAATTTCGCCGTAAATCCGGCGGGTTGAAAATACATCCCCTGAAAGACGGGGCAAAGGAGAAAACCACATGAAAAAAACACTTGCATGGCTGCTGGCATCGGCGATGGCGCTCAGCCTGGCCGCATGCAGCAGCAACACAGCTGCCACGGCGGGCGAATCCGCGCAGGGCGGCGGCGAAACCGCCGAGCCGGTCGAGCTGACCGTATTCGCGGCGGCGAGCCTGACCGAAACCCTGAACCAGATCGCGGAGGACTACAAGGCCGTCGCGCCGGACGTGACGCTGACCTTCAACTTCGACTCCTCCGGCACGCTCAAGGCCCAGATCCAAGAGGGCGCGGTGTGCGACCTGTTCCTCTCTGCGGGCCAGAAGCAGATGGACCAGCTGGACGCCTCCGCGGATGCGTCGGTCAACACCGAGGGGCTTGACTTTGTGCTCGAAGGCAGCCGCATCGACCTGCTGGAGAACAAGGTGACGCTCGCCGTGCCCGAGGGCAACCCCAAGGGCATTGACAGCTTTGATGCGCTCGCCGAACATCTCGAGGCGGGCGACATCCTGCTCGCAATGGGCAACAGCGATGTCCCGGTCGGCCAGTACACCCAGAAGATCCTGACCTGGTACGGGCTGGACGAAGCTGCGCTTGCAAACGCGGGCTGCATCACCTACGGCACCAACGTCAAGGAGGTCACCACGCAGGTCAGCGAGGGAAGCGTGGACGCAGGCATCATCTACTGCACGGATGCGTTCAGCGCGGGCCTGACCATCGTGGACGAGGCCACCCCCGAGATGTGCGGGCAGGTCATCTACCCGGCGGCGGTGCTGAACACTTCCGAGCATCAGGAGGAAGCACAGGCGTTCCTCGACTACCTGTCCACCGGTGATGCGATGGCGGTGTTTGAGGAAGTCGGGTTTTCCAAACCCTGATAGGGGGTATCCCATACCCCCTATCTACAAAAATGGGTTCCAGCAGAAACCCATTTTTGATACCCCCGGTTTCGCGCCCGAAGGCGCGGGGCGGGGTCAAAATGCAAGGTACACGCCCTTGCATTTTGTTATTTGACGTCGCTGCGCTCCCCAGATGCGCGCAGTAGGCGTCTATCCGTTTCCTGTTTGATACGCGCTTTGCGCGGGATCATGTTGAAGGAGGTCAAGCAGTGGACTGGTTTCCGCTCTGGAACTCGCTGCGCATTGCGGCGATCAGCAGCGTGCTGGTATTTTTCACCGGCATCGCGGCGGCGTACTACGCCGTGCGCCTGCCGCGTATGATAAAGGGTGTGCTGGACGTCGTGCTCACCCTGCCGCTCGTGCTGCCGCCCACGGTGGTGGGCTATTTCCTGCTGCTGCTGTTCGGCACCCGGCGGCCGCTCGGCATGGCGCTTGAAAGCATCGGCGTCAAGTTCGTCATGACCTGGTATGGCGGCGTGGTCGCAGCGGCGGTCGTGGCCTTCCCCCTGCTCTACCGTACCGCGCGCGGCGCATTTGAGGCGTTCGACGAGACGCTCGCGCAGGCGGGGCAGACGCTCGGCTTGTCAAACACCTATATCTTCTGGCGCATCCGCATGCCCGCCTGCCGGCAGGGCATTTTCGCGGGCATCGTGCTGGCGTTCGCCCGCGCGCTGGGCGAATACGGCGCGACCAGCATGCTGATCGGCTACACGCCCGGCCGCACCGCGACCATTTCGACCACGGTTTACCAGCTCTGGCGTACGGGCGACGACCTGCACGCCTTCTACTGGGTGCTGGTCAATCTTGCGATCTCGGCGGCAGTGCTGCTCACGGTCAACCTGCTTGAACGCAAGCAGCGCAAGGGGGTGCGCGGCATATGAGCCTGTTCGTGGAGATCCGCAAGCGGCTGGGCGATTTTGTGCTGGACGCCCGCTTTGAGACCGACGACCCGGTCACCGGCCTGCTGGGCGCGTCCGGCTGCGGCAAGAGCATGACGCTCAAATGTATCGCAGGCGTGGAGACGCCGGACGAGGGCCGCATCGTGCTGGACGGCGAAACGCTGTTCGATTCCGCGCGCGGCGTCAACCTGCCCCCGCAAAAGCGCGGGGTGGGCTATCTGTTCCAGCACTACGCCCTGTTCCCGCACATGACGGTGGAGAAAAACATCCTGTGCGGCCTGCACGGCGAAAAGGACAAGGCCGTGCGCCGGCAGCGCCTGCGCGAAATGGTTGCAATGCTGCAGCTCGAGGGGCTGGAAAAGCACCGTCCTGCCCAGCTTTCCGGCGGGCAGGCACAGCGCGCGGCGCTCGCGCGCATGCTGGTCAATAAACCGCGCCTGCTGCTGCTGGACGAGCCGTTCTCCGCGTTGGACAGCCATCTGCGCGACCAGCTGCAGCCGCAGTTCCTGTCCCTGCTGCGCTCGTACGGGCGGCAGGCGGTGCTTGTCACCCACAGCCGGGACGAGGCCTATCACCTGTGCTCGCGCCTGTGTGTGATGGATGGGGGCCGCATCCTGCGCACCGGCGGCACCAAGGAGGTCTTTGCCGACCCGGGCAGCGAACCCGCCGCCCGGCTGACCGGCTGCAAAAACATCGCCCGCGCGGTCAAGGCGGGCGAATATGAGGTGGACGTGCCCGAATGGGGCATCCGCCTGACTGCCGCCAAGCCGGTGCCGGACGACATCCGCGCGGTCGGCCTGCGCGCGCACTACTTCCACCCCCGCGCGGCGGCGAACCGCTTTGCCGTC
>USLE01000170.1 GCA_900555465.1 uncultured Butyricicoccus sp. | reverse complement strand
CAAATTCCATCCTCAGCTCGTTGTTTCCGCCCTTTTCAGGCAAAACAAAAAGACCTAAGGTACACGAATTACCTTAGGTCTTCTCTTTCTCTACGCTATTTTAGCGGGGAGTTTTTGTGCAGAGTTGTAGGGGGAAGCACAAAATTCCTTACTTCGCCATAGAAGCAACTTCCGCTGCGAAGTCGTCCTGCTTCTTCTCAATGCCTTCGCCCTTCTCAAAACGGACGCACTTGACCAGCTTGATCTCGCCGCCCAGTTCCTTGGCAACAGCCGCGATGTGCTGCTCAACGGAAACCTTGTTCTCCTTAACGAAAGCCTGCTGCAGGAGGCAGTTCTCCTCGTAGTACTTGCCGATGCGGCCCTCAACCATCTTGTGGATGATCTGCTCCGGCTTCGGCTTGGCAGCGGTCTTGTTCTCCTCGAGCGCCTGCGCCAGCAGGATCTCCTTCTCCTTGGCCAGGGTGGACTCGTCAACATCGGACTTGTCCATGAAGGACGGGTTCATCGCAGCAGCCTGCATGCCGATGTCCTTGCCCAGCTCCTTAACGGTCGCGTTGTCCTTCAGGTTGTCAGAAACCTGCAGGCCGACCAGAACGCCGATAACGCCGCCCATATGGGTGTACGCAACGTTGACGGTGGACTCATCAAAACGGTCGAAGCGGCGGATCTGGATGTTCTCACCGATGGTGAGCACCTTCTCCTGCAGCACTTCCTGAACGGTCAGGTCGCCCATCTTGCAGGTCTTGAGCGCCTCAACGTCCGCCGGAGCTTCCTTCATAACAACGCCGGCCAGATCGGTGACAAACTGCTGGAAGTCCGCGTTCTTCGCAACAAAGTCGGTCTCAGAGTTAACCTCGATGATCGCGCCTACGCCGCACTCCTCGCATACGGTCGCGCAGACAACGCCCTCAGCCGCAATGCGGTCCGCCTTCTTGGCAGCCTTGGCGAGGCCCTTCTCGCGCAGCAGCTCGATCGCCTTGTCGAAGTCGCCGTCCGCCTCGGTCAGCGCCTTCTTGCAGTCCATCATGCCTACGTTGGTCATTTCACGGAGCTTCTTTACGTCAGCAGCGGTAAAAGCCATTTTATATTCCTCCAAACTTTTTTGAAAAACAAAAACATAGGGCGCAGCGACCACGGCGCGCCGGGTCGTCGCGCCCTACGAACAACTCACAATATAATTATGCAGTTTTGGGCTTACTCAGCCTTAGCCTCGGTCTCCTCAGCCTTGGCCTCGACCTCGAGCTGCTCGCCCTGCTTGCCTTCCAGAACAGCGTTCGCCATCGTCTGGGAGATCAGCTTGATCGCGCGGATCGCGTCGTCGTTGCCCGGGATCACGTAGTCGATCTCGTCGGGATCGCAGTTGGTGTCAACGATCGCAACGATCGGGATACCCAGCTTGCGGGCCTCGGCGATCGCGTTCTTCTCCTTGCGGGAGTCGACAACGAACAGCGCGCCCGGCAGCTTCTTCATTTCCTTGACGCCGCCGAGGTACTTCTCGAGCTTCGCGATCTCGAGCTGGAGCTTGATAACTTCCTTCTTCGGGAGCAGGTCAAAGGTGCCGTCCGCCTGCATCTTCTGCAGCTGGTTCAGACGAGCGATACGGGTACGCATGGTCTTGAAGTTGGTCAGCATGCCGCCCAGCCAGCGCGCGTTCACGTAGAACTGGCCGCAGCGCTCCGCCTCTTCCTTGATCGCGTCCTGCGCCTGCTTCTTGGTGCCGACAAACAGGATGGACTCGCCGGCGGCGGCCATGTCGCGGACGAAGAAGTACGCTTCCTCGAGCTTCTTTACGGTCTTCTGCAGGTCAATGATATAGATACCATTGCGCTCGGTGAAGATGTAGGTCGCCATCTTCGGGTTCCAGCGGCGGGTCTGATGGCCGAAGTGTACGCCGGCCTCCAGAAGCTGCTTCATAGAGATTACTGCCATTTTTCTTTTCCTCCTTGGTTGTTTCCTCCATCCCTGATCATCTGACAGCAGCAACGAACCGGATCGGTCCGTCACCGGCTGCTTTCATCACGGGATGTGCGAATTCGTGCTTTAATAGTATACGCTGTCCAGCGCGCTTTGTCAATCATTTTTTGCCTCTTCGCGGAATTTTTCGCGGATTTTACGCGGTTTTTCAGCGGGCTTGTCCCCATCGTCCCCGGCGAGCAGCACCATCGCCGCCACGATCAGCGCGATGCCGCCGAAATCCATGCCCCCGAGCGGCACGCCCAGCCAGAATACGCTCAGCACGGTCGAGGCCACCGGCTCAATGGAGGACAGGATGCTGCCCCTGGCCGCGCCGATGCGGCGCACGCCCTCGAGATAGCAGCAGAACGCGCAGATCGTGCCGAACACGATGATATATGCCATGCCCAGCACGGTGACGGCATCCCACTGCCCGACCACGTGCCACGGCCTAAAGAGCACGCACAGCCCCAGCCCGCCGATCAGCATACCAAAGCCCGTGACCGGCAAGGTGCCGTACTGCGCGATCAGGCCGCGCGGCTGCACGCTGTACACCGCGACCGAGACCGCCGCCAGCACGCACCAGAAAAGCGCCTCGGGCGACAGCGCGAGCTGCGACGGGTCGCCGTGCGTGGCGAGCAGATATGCGCCGCCCATCGCGCACACGACTGCAACCAGCTCCCTGCGGCCGGGCATGCGTTTTTCGCGCAGCGCCAGCCAGATCAGCACGAGCGCCGGGCCGGTGTATTGCAGCGTGGTCGCGGTCGCCGCGTTGGACAGCTCGATCGCGCGGAAGTACGAATACTGGCACATCGCCATGCCGAACACTGCAAAAACCAGGAGCGAAACCACGCTCCGCCGGGTCCGGAACACCTGCAGCGCCCCGCCGCGCCAGCGCCCCAGCGACCAGAGCACGAGCAGCAGCCCCGCCACGCTCAGGCGCATGGTCACCAGCCAGTCGGCGTCCATCCCCCGGCTTTGGAACAGATACTGCCCGCAGGCACCCGAGAACGCCCAGCAGACCGCACCGAATACGGTCAGCACATATCCTGCCCTTTTTCTTTTGTCCATACTCTTTTTCTCTTTTCCCTGATAGTCTCGCTCCACTATCCTATCATAACTTTGGTCTGATTTCCAGACGCTACCGGCGGAATTTGACCAGAATATAATCCTCGCCCAGCGTCTCGATGCAGTTCCACGGGATGATGCAGTCCTCGCGCGAAAGCAGCCCCATCAGTCCGCCCTGTCCGGGCACGACGATCGCCGTGATCTGCCCGCACACCGGGTCAAAGATCAGGTCGCTCACCTCGCCCAGCCGCGCCCCGTCGCACAGATTGATCACCTCGCGGCAGTGCAGCTCGGAAAAACGCATGCCTTCCATTTTGTCACTCCCCCAATGCCCGGCTGAGATAGCCTTCCGTGCTCTCTCCCGCCGCCCGGTTGAACCGTCCCATTTCATACAGGCACCCCGCATCCCTTGTCACCAGATTGACCCGCTCCTCGCAGCCGAGCGTACACAGGAAGCCCATGTCCTTTAGTATCCGCTCGCTCTCCTCCGAGCACGCGCCGAACGGATAGGTATAGCACTGCGGCGCGGGCAGGCCCGCTTCGGTCAAAAGCGCCTGTGTCTGCTCGGTGTCCTCGCGCAGCAGGCTTTCGTAGCTCGCCTCGGTCTCGCCGCGCATGCGCAGGCAGCCGCGGCGCTCGCCGTATTCGTGCAGGTTCCACGAGTGGTTCTGCACCTCGAACACATCCTGCATCTCGGCCAGGCGGTCGAGCCGCAGATGCGACCAATAGGCGTTTTCCGTCCCCTCCTCGGTGTAGAGCGCGGTCTGGCTGCCGATGATGGACACCACGGCGCGCATCCCGCGCTGCTGCAAAAGCGGGTAGGCATAGACATAATTATTGTAGTACCCATCGTCAAAGGTGATCATCACCGGTTTGTCGGGCAGCGGCGTGCCGTCCTGCACATAGGCCAGCAGGTCGGAGACCGTGACCGTCTCGTAGCCGCGCTTTTGCAGCGCATCCAGATCGGCCGCCAGCACCGCGGGCGAGACCACATACTTGCCCTGCCGCGCGCTGTCCTTTAAAATGCTGTGGTACATCAGTACCGGCACGCGCACGCCCTCCTGCGCGCCGAACGCCGGCGCTGCCCCGCCCTGCCGCAGCAGGCCGATGGCAAAGCACAGCAGGACCACCGTGCACACCGCCTGCAGGGCTGTGCGCCGGAACCCGAATTCCAAAAAAATCCCCCCTCGGACCGCTTTCAGCAAAGCGTATGCCCGATGGGGGGATTTTATGAGCGGCACATGGCCGCTTGAGGCTGTCGAAAAACTATGTTTTTCGAACAGCCTCTCGATCGAAACCACGGTTTCGATCGAATTTGCGACTCCGAACCGCGCCCTACGGGCACAATTCGGAGTCGT
>USLE01000169.1 GCA_900555465.1 uncultured Butyricicoccus sp. | reverse complement strand
GCGTTCCGGCGCGGCCGCGCAAAGGCGGAGAGCAGCACGCTGTCCTGCCCGAGCTTGAAAAAGCGGTCGTCCTGCCGCAGGGTCAGCCCGTTCGGCAGATGTTCAATGGTTTGGGGCATAGCGCCCTCCTTTCGGCAAACAGAAAAGGCCGGCCCGCCCGGGCCCGCCTTGGGGATGCGGCGTTATGCGCCGGCCGCAGCGCTGTATTTGCGCACATGTTCCTTGAGCTTTTCAAAGGTCTCCGCGCTGATGACGTGCTCAATGCGGCAGGCGTCCTCTGCCGCGGTCTCGGGCGAGACGCCGAGTTTGATCAGCAGGTCGGTCAGCACGGTATGGCGCTCGTAGATGGTTTCCGCGATTTTGAGGCCGGCTTCGGTCAGGCTGAGCAGGCCGTTCTGGTCGATGGAGACATAGCCGTTATCCCGCAGCAGGCCGACCGCGCGGCTGATGCTCGGCTTGGAAAAGCCGGTGTAGTGTGCAACGTCGATCGAGCGCACCTGCCCGTTTTTCTGCATCAGGACGTGGATGGCTTCCAAATAGTTTTCTGCGCTTTCCTGAATCTTCACTGCGCACGGCCTCCTTTATGATCGATATAGAGATAGCATGTCCATTTTACCATGAAGCCCTGCTTTTGGCAATACAGGCACGCTTGCAGGCGCGCGGTTTTTTGGGTACAATGGAGAAAACGGAGGGGAACTGCATGAAAGTGTTTTTATCGCCCGCGAAAAACATGCGTGCCGCGCCCGCGATGCCGCAGGGCATGCCGGAGGGGTATGCGCCGCGCTATCTGTACAAAACCGAGGCGCTGGCGGCCAGCCTGCAGCGCAAGGCGCCGTATGAGCTCGAGAGCATTTTGCAGACCAGCCCGCAGATCGCGCTGCGCGCGGCGGCGCTTTATCAGGACTGGACAAACGAGGGCGGCGTGCCCGCAATGCTGGCATATGACGGGCTGGCCTACAAGCATTTGCAGGCAGAAACGCTTTCCCTGCACGATTTCGCCTTTGCGCAGGAGCATATGCGGCTGTTTTCCGCGTTTTACGGCCCGCTGCGGCCGCTCGACGCGATCCGGCCCTATCGGCTCGAGCTGGCGCACAAGCTGGACGGCAAAAGCCTGTACGACTTCTGGGGACGCGCGTTTTACGACGATCTGTTCGGGGACGGGGACGATATCGCGGTCAACCTCGCGTCGAACGAATACAGCAAGACGGTACGGCCGTATCTTCTGCCCGCCGACCGGATGGTCACCTGCGAATTCCTGACCTACCGCAAGGGCAAGCTGCGCTGCCTCGCGACCATCGCCAAGATGGCGCGCGGCCGCATGGCGCGGTATATCATCGAGCACCGCGTCCAGGCGCCCGAGCAGCTCACCTTCTTCGATTGGAATGATTTCCAGTATGAGCAGAGCCTGTCGGACAACAACACACTGACCTTTATCACCCGCGGCTGAGAGGAGGACAGGATATGAAAATCCGCATCGGCAAGGAACGACCCGCGCACTTTCAGGAGGAATACCCGGGCCAGTTTGAGATCGTCTCGCACATGGAGTGCGCCGCGGGCGTGCCGCAGGTGCTGTTCGCGATCACGACATGGAAGGAAAACGGAAAGCCCAACGTGTGCTTCCACTCGTGGGCGTGCTTCCACGGGGATAAGACGGCGTTTTTCGCGGTCATGGGCAACCTGTTTCAGCATACGCACACCTATGCCAACATCCGGCGGGACAACTGCTTTGCGCTCAACTTCCTGCCGCTTTCCCAGTACGACCGCCTGCTGGAGACCATTGCGCAAAACGGCGCGGAGACCGACGAGTTCGCCGCGGGCGGGTTTACGCTCGAGCGGGCGCAAACGATTGATGCACCGGTCATCGCGGAGAGTTTTATGACGATGGAATGTACGCTGCACAGTCTGACCGACCTTACCGGCGCGGGGATCACCGCGATGGTGGTGGGCGAGGTGCAGTCGGTTGCAGTCGAGGAGGCATACGCGCGAGGCTACGGCAGGCGCTATGGGGAGGACGGCTACATGCTGCTCATCCCCGCGCCGCAGAACCTTGTCACCGGCGAGGCCGCACAGTCGGGCGTGGCGGTCGCGGATTTTCGGCGGCTGGGATGAAAAAGCCGCCCCGCGTTGCGGGACGGCTCTGGCTTTTTTTACTGCTGGGGCGGCTGCGGGGGTTCCTGACGCGGCGGCACGTTGCCCTGCGGCGCAGCAGGATTCTGGGGCGGCTGCGGGGGGACCGGACCTGCCTGCACGCCCTGCGGCTGGGACGGCGGCACCGTGCCCTGCGGGTCTGCCTGCGGTGCAGCGGGCTCCTCGGGCAGCGGGCCCATCTTGCGGTTGATCTCCTGCGTGTTGCGGCACAGCACGAGCAGCAGCAGCGCGAACTCGAACACGATGCGCGCGATCAGGTTGCCGCCGATGAACACGAGCAGCGCGCCGAAAAAGTTGGAGAACAGCAGGATGACGCTGTAGACGACAATGCCGACCACAACGATACTGTACAGCGCGCGGAGGAGTTTTTCCGTGTAGAACGTGCGGAAGGTGAGCGCGTCATGCAGCTTGGCTGCGGCGCCCTGAAACGTATTGGGCTTGCGCACAAACAGGAAGTACAGCGCGAGGCCGCCGGCGAGAATGACGATCAGCGCCAGAACGGGCAGCACGATGCTGAAAAACGGCGTGTAGGTATAGGCGCTTGCATAGGAATAGGGATAGCTGTACATGATTTCCTCCTGATAAAATGTTGAAGCGTTTGTATCTTTAGTGTAACATATGCGGGAAAACGTTGCAAGTCCAATCGAAATGTTGTACCCTATAAGAAGAATATGATACGGAGAGAACTACCATGAGGATTTTACACACTTCGCCCGCGCAGGACGGTTTTTTCATGCCTGCGGAGTTCGCGCCGCATGAGGGCTGCCTGATGATCTGGCCCGAGCGGGCGGACTCCTGGCAGTACGGCGCATATGCCGCGCGCAAGGCCTTCCTCCGCGTGATTGAGGCGATCAGCGAGAGCGAGAAAATGACCGTGCTGTGCTCGGAGGGACAGTATGACAACGCCCGCGCGCAGCTGCCGCCGCAGGTGCGGCTGGTTGTGATGGAGACCGACGACGCCTGGGCGCGCGACGTGGGGCCGACCTTTGTGATAAACGGCAGGGGCGAGCGCCGCGGCATCGACTGGGGATTCAACGCCTGGGGCGGCGCGGTGGACGGCCTGTACCCGAGCTGGGAGCGCGACAACCGCGTGGCGCGCAAGTTCTGCGACCTGATGGAAAACGACTGCTATGACAAGCGGGATTTCATCTGCGAGGGCGGCTCGATCCATGTGGACGGCGAGGGCACCGCGCTGGTGACCGAAGCGTGCCTGCTCTCCGCGGGACGCAACCCGGAACTGAGCAGGGAAGAGATCGAGCGCACGCTGTGCGACTATCTGGGCGTTTCCAAGGTGATCTGGCTGCCGCGCGGCATCTATAACGACGAGACCAACGAGCATGTGGACAATGTGTGCGCGTTTGTGGCGCCCGGCGAGGTCGTGCTCGCGTGGACGGACGACGAGAGCGACCCGCAGTATGCGCTGTCCAAGGCGAGCCTGGACGCGCTCGAAGCCGCGACCGACGCCAAGGGGCGCAAAATCAAGGTGCACAAGCTGCCGCTGCCCAAGCCCGTGACCATCACGGCCGAGGAGTGCGAGGGGCTTGACCTGTGCGACGGTGAGCCGACCCGCACGCCGGGCGAGCGGCTGGCGGCAAGCTACGTCAATTTCTATATCGCGAACGGCGCGGTGGTCATGCCCGCGTTCGGCGACCCGATGGATGAAAAAGCACAGGCGATCTTGCAGGAGCTGTTCCCGACGCGCAGCGTGGTCGCCATCCCCGCGCGCGATATCCTGATCGGCGGGGGCAATATCCACTGCATCACCCAGCAGATTCCCAAGGCATAAGGCGAAGCCGGAAAATAAAGGAGACAAAACAATGAGCAAAGTGACGGTTGCCGCGATCCAGATGACCTACGGGCTGGAAACCGCGGTACAAAAGGTGGAGGAAGCGGCGGCGCAGGGCGCGCAGATCATCCTGCTGCCAGAGCTGTTTGAAAACTGGTATTTCTGCCAGGAAAAGAATTACGAAAATTATCATCTCGCGACCACGCTGGAGGAAAACCCGGCGGTCAATGAGCTGAAAAAGGTCGCGCGCGACTTCCGGGTCGTGCTGCCGGTCAGCTATTATGAGCGCGTGGGCAACACGACGTTCAACACGGTCGCCATCATCGACGCGGACGGCTCGGTTTTGGGCCAGTACCGCAAGACCCACATCCCGGACGACCATTTCTATCAGGAAAAGTTCTACTTCACGCCCGGCGACACCGGCTTCCGCGTGTGGGACACGGCGTACGCCAAGATCG
>USLE01000168.1 GCA_900555465.1 uncultured Butyricicoccus sp. | reverse complement strand
CGCCGAAGCCGTCCGCCGCTGCGTTCTTCGCCAGCTGCTCCGCAACCGCCGGGGTGCGGTGCGCCGAGCAGATGCGCACCTCAGTCGGGATATCAAACGACTTCAAACGGTCGATGCACTTTTCCATCACCTTGAGGTCGCTGTCCGAGCCCATGATGACCAGTACCTTTTTCATTTGCTTTGCCTCCTCAAAATAAATGAGGACACGGGTATATCCGTGTCCTGTTTTGTTTCATTTGGCTGCACCGATGCCCGAGAACGTGCACGAATGCCCGAGCTTAAAGAACTGCTTGCAGATAGACTGCGCCGCATGGTTCAAAAACACGCTGCCGGTCATACGCCCACCTCTTTCTCTGCTTTGTTCGGTGAAGATACACCTTTATTCTATCCAATGCGCCTGTGTATTGCAAGCATTTTACACGGTTTTTTCACGTTTCGTGCAAATGCCCAAAGATACCGCGCCGGCGCGTCAGCTTTCGTGCAGAACGCCTTTTGTATAGAGCACCTGCTCGATCTGGTGCACGCGCTCGGTCCACGAGCACTGCTCGCCGTAGGCGAGGCGCTTTGCGACCTTGTCCGGGTCGTTTTCCGCCGCGGCCTTGTCGCACAGGTCGATGAACTCGGTCTCGTCGTGCGCGATATACACCACGTCCGCAAAGTCCTCCACCTGCAGCGGCTCGCGCGTCGAGACGACCGGCTTGCCGGTGGCGAGGTACTCGTAGAACTTTAAGGGCGACACGTCCTTAGAGAGCGCGCCCGCGCGGAACACGTTCAGGCACACGTCCATCTGCGCAAGGTACGCGGGCAGCTCGGGCTGCGGCACGAGGCCGTGGAACACAATGTTCGGGTATTTTTGCAAATGCGTCAAGTCGACGCCCGGCAGCGTGCGGCCGATCAGGAAGATGGTCGCGTCCGGCCGCTCTTTGGCCAGCTTTTCGATCAGCGCGTAGTCGATGCACTCCTGCAGCATACCGACAAAGCCGAACACCGGGTGCTTTAACCCCTTCATGTCCTCCGGACAGGGCAGGCTGTCCTTTTCGGTCTGCACGCGCGAGAAGATCTCGTACGCCGCGCCGTTCGGGATCATCTTGGCCGTCGGGTTGATCTTTTCCAGCGTTTCGGCAAGGCCTACCGCGGTCGCGAACACCTGATCCGCGGGCTTTGCAAGGTCGCGCTCCATCTGGTCGACCACCGCGGGGGTGATGTGCCCCTTGTACGCCGAGTGGCGGTCCACGCAGTCATACACGAGCGCCTTGTGCGGGACATGCTCCACGATGTCGCACGAGGACGGCGAATAGCACCACAGCACAGTCTCGTCCCCAAAGCCGTGCTCGCGCATCTTTTTGCGCACGAACTTGGCCTGCCGCTTCTGGTTGAGTTTGTTCACCCAGCGGTATTTATTGAAGAAGGGCAGCACGGGCGGCAGGGCATACACGGTGATGTTCTCGTGCCCCTCCACCTTTTCGCCGGGCTGCTTGTACTTTTTGATATAGGCGGACGCCTTTTTGTCCTTGAGCGGCGCGATCACCGACACCGGCGGATCGAAATACAGCACCTCGCTGTTTTCAAGGCGGCTCATCACGTTCTGCTTGCGCGTGGGCAGCGGGTGGTAGTTGGTCGTCGAAAGGCAGACAATATGGTTTTTCATGCGGTCTCTTCGTCCTTTTTCTCGTAATTCAGCCCCAGCAGGGCAGCCGCGCCGCGCACGTTTTCGTGCTCGCGCTCGCGCAGCAGCCTGGCATTGCGGCGCACCTCTTCATCCAGCGCGCCGGACTGGCATTTGTCGATCATCCGGCACAGCTCCTCCGCCGTGGCCGTGCGCAGCTGCAAGCAGGTGCTGCTGCCGATGTATTTGAGGAAGCTGTCCACCTTGATGTCGTAGCTCATGCCCACGACCGGCACGCCCTGGCCGGCGGAGAACATCAGCGAGTGCAGGCGGATGCCCACCACGGTCTTCATGCGCGCGAGGATGCCGATCGTCACCTCGATCGGCTGGCGGGTGCGCACCGCGTGCCACGGGCAGTGCAGCAGCGCGCCCACCCGCTCGGCAGGCGTCAGATCGCTCGGGAACTCGATGGGCACAAACACCGGGGTCAGGCCATACTTTTCGTAAGCATAGTCCGCAGCCGCCGCGATCGCGGGCAGGGCCGCGTCCAGCCCCTTCCAGTTGCGCAGGCCGAAACCGATATAGTTCCCCTCCGGATCGATGCCGCTCTGCTCGAGCGCGAGGCTCACGATCTCATACGGCGCGGGGTCGAGGATGATGGTCGGGTCGGCGGATACACGGATATCCGGCCGGGTCACGCCCATGCGCTCCAGCTCCTGTCTGGAGTTTTCGTCGCGCAGGGTGATACGGTCGACCGAGGTGTCGATCGTCTTGGCTGCCATTTTGCGGTTGCCCGCCCGGTTGATCGGGCCGATGCCGCAGCCGTACATCATCACCTTGCAGCCGCGCTTTTTCGCCGCGCGCAGCGTGTAGCAGTAGTACCAGATCGACCGGGTCGAGGTCACGTCCTGCATGAGCGTGCCGCCGCCGTTGATATACAGCGCCGCCTTGCGGAAGCGCCGCAGCACGGCGAATACATTAAAGGTATACATCGCGTTCGTGCGGTAGACCAGCCGGGTCTCCTTTGGGCGGCGCGACATGACACAGATCGTGCGCCCGGGGTCGAGCGCGCGCATCTCCTGCACGATCGCCTCGAGGATCGCGTCGTCGCCCGCGTTGCCGCGGCCGTATGCGCCGCAGATGACAATGCTCTCGCGCTCGTCCTTCGGGCGGTGGAAGCGCGCAAGCAGATGACGGTAGTTGGCCTCCTGCCGCTCGCACATTTTATCCTTGGAAAAATCGCGGGACGCCTTTTGATACAGCGCCTCCGCAAAGGTGCGGCGCAACTCGGCGTCGTTTGCCAGACGCGCCATGTAGCGCGCGAGCTGCTTATAATCCCCAATCGGGAAAATATAGCCGTTTTCGCCCGTGTCGATCAGCTCGGGCATACCGCCGACATCCGAGCAGATGGTCGCGCAGCCCGCGCAGACGCCCTCAAGGATCGAGTACGGGAAGGTCTCGGACACCGAGGACAGCAGGTTGATATCCATCGCGCGGAAAAACGGCTCGACCGGCGAAACCCAACCGCAGAACGTCACGCGCGCAGCCACGCCGAGCTGGATGCACAGCTTGCGGAGCATCTCCTCATCCTCGCCCTCGCCCGCGATGAACAGGCGCAGCTGAGGCGCCTCTTTGAGCGCCTCGGCGAATGCGCGCACGGTCGTGGCGATGTCCTTGACCGCGGTCAGGCGCGCGGCGATGCCGCAGAGCACGTCGCCCTCTGCAATCTCCACGCCGTAGTTCTCGCGCAGGTAGGCGGCGCGGTCAAATTCGCCCGTGGGTCGCGCGAAATCCATGCCGTTGTAGATCTTGACGATGCGCTCGGGGTCGAACCCGCGCTCGATCAGCGTGCGCGCCATGCGGTCCGCAACCGGCTGGTAAAAATCCAGAAAGCGCAGCGCGACCGCGTTCGCCGCGCCGAACGTATGCTGCTTGAACGGGTTGCCGAGGTAGTCCAGCTTGTAATCCGAGTGCACGGTCGTCACGATCGGCACCCTGCGGCTGCGGCGCACCATCGCGCCCATCAGGTTGGCGCGGCCGCCGTGGCAGTGGATGATATCCGGACGGAACTCGTCCACCAGATCGCGCATCGCGCGCGCCGCGCGGAACGGGTTATGCCGCTCGATCACGCGCACGTCAATGCCGCGCTCGCGCGCCTCGTCCGCAAACGGGCCCGCGCGGAAGGACAGCAGCATGACCTCGTTGCGCTCGGCCAGTCCGGTCACCATATTCATAATATGGGTCTTGGCGCCGCCCACGTCGCCGCCGCCCATCACATGCATCACTCGCAAATCCAATTCCTCCAACGGAGATATTTTGACATACAAAGACAGTATAGCACGCAAATGCGGCAAATGCAAAAGCAAATCCGGCTGTTTTCCCCATATTTACAAAGCGTTATTTGTTTTTCTCGCCAAACCGTGCTATACTGTATCTATCTGACCGAAAGTGAGGGTTCCTTTTTTGTCCGGTAAAAACACCATGACGCGCGACGCGATGTTCTTCCTGCCCGCGAAAATCATCGAGGGCCTGCTGGTCATCGCGTGCACGTCCCTGTATGCACATATCTTCACCGAGCCTGCGGTCACCGCGTTCAACCTGACCAACACCACCATGCAGCTGATCTATCTGGTGCTGGCCGGGTGGATGACCAACGCCGTCCCCCGCTACATCGGCGAGGAATATAAGGACGACCGCGGCCGCGACCTGTTTTCCACGGTCACGACCATCTACCTGCTGCTGTGCGCGCTGGTCGCTGTCGGCTGCGTGCTGGGCGCTGTCATAACGCACGACCCGCTGCTGCTG
>USLE01000167.1 GCA_900555465.1 uncultured Butyricicoccus sp. | reverse complement strand
GGCTTCATCGGCGCCATGCCGGAGTTGATCAGCAGAAGCGACGGGTCGTTCTGCGGGATGAGCGAAAAGCTCGGCAGGCGGAGATGCCCCTTGGTCTCAAAAAACTTGAGATACATCTCGCGCAGCTCATTTAAGCCTCTGTACTGCATATCATTTATCCTCCAAAAATTTAATTTGAAAAAATAAAAGCTCCCGCCCGAACCTGTCAGGGGCGAAAGCATACTTCCACGGTACCACCCTGATCTGCGCAATATGCGCATCTCAGCGATCCGGTATCGGGGATCAGACGGCCCGCTTTCACGGGCTGCTCGGAAGTGGCTGTTTTCCAAGCTGAACAAGGGCTCACACCGCTTCCCTCTCTCTTTGGATCAGCCGGACGGAAAACTCGTTTCCTCATCGCGTTCACGATATTGCGTATCTATTATGCCACCTTTTCCTCGTTTTGTCAACAAAAAACCGGCCCAAAGGCCGGTTTTTCGGGAGATAGAAAAGAGAGAGGTCAGGTTGATGCCGGGTCTTCGGTCCGCGTGACCTTTTTGACCCATTTCCAGCTGCGCAGGCGGATCACCACCGGGATCGCCTTGTACAGCTGATCCCACTTGAGCAGGAAGAATACGACGACCGGCGGGCACTTCCACCAGAAAGCCGCCATTGCGGAAAACGGCACGATGATCAGCCACATGCTGATGAGGTTCATCTTCGCGCTGAACGAGGTATCGCCGCCGCCGCGGATGATGCCGTTGTCGCACGCCATCTGGTAGGCCGTGCCGACCGTGGTGATCGCCAGCACCAGCATGAACTGCATGGACAGCTGGTATGCGTTGTCGGTCAGCGAACCGCCGAAGATCATGAGAATCGGCTCACGAAGCAGGAAAATCAGCAGACCGGAGCAGATACCGATGGTGATGAACAGCACCTGCAGCGTTGTCACGAGCGGATGCAGGCGGCTTTCGTTGCCCTCGCCGATCGTGCGGCCGACCACAATGCCGGATGCCGATGCTGCGCCATAGCACACAACAGACAGCACCTGATAAACCTGCACCGCAATCGCGTTCGCAGCGGTCACGTCGCCGCCCAGGTGTCCCAGAATACCGGTCTGGACCATCTGCGCCACGCCCCACAGCGCCTGGTTGATCAGCACGGGCGAGGAAACGCGGGTATAGTCGCGGATATAGCTGGTGTCGATGTGCAGCAGCTTTTTCAGCGTGAGATTGAGCTTGTGCTCCTTGTATTTCAGATAATAAATGACGATCAGCAGCTCCACGCAGCGGGATACCAGCGTTGCAATCGCGGCGCCGCGCACGCCGAGCTCCGGGAAGCCGAAATTGCCGTAAATCAGGCAGTAGTTCAGGCAGACGTTGATGATCAGCGTCGAGCCGGAGATGATGTATCCGATCTTGACGATGCCGATCGACCGGAGGGAGGCAACCAGAATATTGGTCACTGTGAAAATCACATAAGTAAAGCAGATGATCTGGAAATACTTCGCGCCTTCCGCGATAACGTTCGGATCGTTGGAGAGCAGAGAGAGCAGCTGCGTCGGGAAAAACAGCACGATCGCAAACATCACGACCGCAAGCGCGCCGCCAAACCGAAGCGCTACGCCAATGATATGCGGGATCGGCTCCAGCTTGCCCTTGCCCCAATACTGGGAACCCATCACCACTGCGCCCTCGCCCGCACCGACGACCAGCATCTGCAGCAGGTACTGCACCTGGTTGCACAGGCTGACGCCGCCCATCGCATCCTGACTGTAGCGGCCAAGCATGACGGTATCCATCATGTTGACGCCGTAGGTCAGCAGGTTCTGCAATGCCAGTGAAAGTGCAAGCACCATGAAGGATTTATAAAACGTCTTTTCCTTTATCATGTTGAAAATCCCCCTTGGCGAGGGCTGAAACCAGCCTCCGCACCCTGTTTTTTCTTTCCATAGCAAGCATACCGGAAAAAGCGTGATCCCGCAATAATAAAACAATTCAATTTATTCATATTTTATGCTATCATTATAGCTGTGAGGTGAAGCCGAATGAAAGTGACAAATGAGGCGGGGGTGCTCTCGCGGTCCGAGCGTTTTTTCGCAACGCCGTCCGCGACTGCGCGCAGCCTGTTTTTCTATGTGACCCGTGTCGGGCACTATTATTATGACGAACGCTATAACTTCCTCGACAGCTGCGCCGTCGCGCGTCAGGAAAGCCATAAAAACTTCTTTTTGACCTACGTCCGTGCGGGCTCCATCCATTTTGAGACCAGCCAGCAGTTTACCGCAGAGCGCGGACAGGTCGCACTGGTCGACTGCCACAAGCCGCACCATTTCTATACCACCGGCGAAGCGGAGGCCATGTGGATCCATTTTGACGGGGCAAACGCGGCCGCGTTTTTTGAACAGATTCTGGACTTCCGCGGCGGTAGACAGGCGTTTGACCCGCCTGCGGACGGACGGATCGAACAGGAAATGGCGCAGATCATCTCCGGACTGCGCGCCGCCAGCATGAGCGAGGTTGACTGCTCGCAGCGGATCTACCGCATCCTCTGCGCCCTGCTGTTTCCGCAGCCGCAGGCCGGAAGCCCTGCGGAGAACAGCGTGATCGCCAAGGCGGTGCAGTTTATCGGCGCGCATCTGTTTGAACCGCTCTCGGTTGAACGGGTGGCGCATGCGGTCAACCTCAGCCCATCGCATTTTTCCCGGCTGTTCCGCAGCACGACCGGATTTTCTCCGCATGAGTACATCATGCTGCACCGCATCGACGAGGCCAAGGCGCTGCTCCAGTCTACCAACCTTTCGGTCAAAGAGATCGCCTTTCGTGTCGGGTATCACAGCGAAGTCAACTTTATCACAGCGTTTACGGATAAAACCGGGAGCACCCCCACGCAGTTCCGCAAAAATACCCTGTAAACAAAAAAACAGGCGGCAGGATTTCCTGCCGCCTGTTTGGCGTTATTTAAGAGGCTACGATTACGCGGATCTTGCCGCCATCCTCCGCAGAGCGGTTGGCATAGAGGCGGAAAGAGGAATAATTGGATTTTGCGTTTTGCAGGGAGATGAATTCCCGGCGTTCGGTTACATAAACGCCGATGTCATCCGCCAGTTCGTAATAGCCATCCTTGGTGCGAACCCCGGTCGAGCCATCGAAAGATGACAGGTCAACCGTATCGACAAGCGTCAGCTTGAGCGTCGCAACAGAGGTGTTCACCGTCTCCTTGCTGTATCCCTTCGGGATACCGACCGGCGTGCCATTCAGGCGGTCGGGAATACGCGCAACCGGGAAAGTCTCCAACTGGCTGCTGCCGTCCCAATAACGCATTTGAATGGAATAGTCCGTGGTATTATTGGTCTCATCCTCAACGGATTGACCGAATCCAATACCATAGAGCCAGCCCTCACCGGTTACATCGCCCAATACGATGTTCGTGATCGTACCTGCATTGTCTGTCACCGTGTAGCGGATCTGGTTCGTCGGTACGCTTGCGACCTCAATATCCGATACCGTGATCGGGGACAACGGTGCACCGGATGCAACCTCTTCATAAATACGGACATCAGGCGATACAACGCGGTCGCCCAGCTTGCCGTCTGCGATCGCCCATGTGCCGGTCGCCTTGCCGGAAAGCTCACGCTTCGTCAGATAAGCCTTGCCGTTCGAGGACTGTCCGACTGTGACCAGACGGCCCAGCAGGCTGCTCAAATCCTCCGCCTCTACCGCGATATCCCGCAGCGTCAGCCCGTTCATCAGCGCAACCGTGACATTGTTACCGTCGATCTTTGTCACAATGCCCTGCATATCCGCGCTGACTGTGCTCTTGGGGAAGGCCGCGACAACGTCGCCCGCCGTATTAAACAGCAGGGTGATATAGTCGTTCAGCTTCAGGTCCGCAAAGCTCGAGGCGGCGTTGTCAGAAATGGCATATCCCTGTCCAAGCACGGTGACAGTCTTCGGATAGCTGAACGTCGGCGTGCCTTCTTCGTACCGGCCGCTGATCTTCGCATCCGAGACCAGCGCCTGCCGCTCGGCCGCATCCAGCGTCACGACATCGTATTTTCTCAGCTTGGTGCGATCGACGACCACGCCGTTTTTGACGATCTCATACTCCGCCGGGATATTCGGCGAGGTCTCCAGACCATAGACGAAGGAGGTCTCTGTGCCGGCCGAAACCTTAGGCAGCACCGCCATCAGCACCTGAGAGCCGTATTCGTCAAAATAAACGGTCAGTGTATCGCCCGGCTGAATTCCTGACCAGGCCTCCGCGAAGGTGCCGAGCTGGTAGTCCTCCCTTGCGATGTACAGGTCCGCATCGCGATTCGGGCGCAGGGTCTGCGTCCTGGTCTCTATGCGATCTGCCGAAACGCTGGTGACCTCATAGGTCTCCGTCCGGTTGCCGTTGGGAATGATGCCCAGCGCCACATTATTCTCATTC
>USLE01000166.1 GCA_900555465.1 uncultured Butyricicoccus sp. | reverse complement strand
ATGCGGCTCAGCCGAGGTAGGGCGCAGCGATGGCGTCGATCGCGGCCGGGTCGGCGGCCAGCCCGCGATGGACGAGCTGTGCGCGCTGAGCGACCTGCTGCAGGACATCCCGGCGGCGGAGATGCGTCTGGCGCCGGACGAGGCCGCCTATATCGTCAACCTGACCGGCGCGGAGGCGGAAAAGGTGATCGCCGCCACGCCGCACAGCGCGCAGAGCCTGTTCGAGACCTCGGTCAGCTGCATCGGCGGCGCGACCTGCCAGGTCGGCATGCGCGATTCGCAGGGCCTGCTCGCTGCGTGCGTCGCAGCCGTGCGCGAGGCCGCGCTGCCGGACGGCGCGCTGCCGCAGATCCACATTTCCGGCTGCGCCTCCTCGTGCGGCACGCATCAGACCGGCGCGATCGGCTTCCGCGGCGCCTCCCGTCTGGTGGACGGCAAGCCGCAGAGCGCGTTTACCCTGTTCGTGGGCGGGCAGGACCGTCAGGGCTGCGAGGCAATGGGCCGCGAGCTGGGCGCGATGCTCGAGGGCGACATCCCCGCCTTCCTCGTCGCGCTGGGCAAGGCGGTCGCTGCCTCCGGCATGGACTACGCCGCATGGAGCGCCGCCGACCCGGCCGCGATCGACGCCATCGCCGCGCCCTACCTCGGCTGAGCCGCATCAAACCAAAACAAAAACGCTGTGCCGGTTGGCACAGCGTTTTTTAATCTGCCGCAGCAGCTTGTCCGATCCGGATCAGTTCCAGAAATCGGTCTTGTCCTTCAGGTTGATCGAAGCCGCCTTGAATTCCGGCTCCTTGCCGGCCTTGCGCTGATCCATGTAATCCTTGAGCGCTGCGAGCGCCGGACGGGCGAGGATCAGGATGACCGGGATGTTGATGACAACCATCAGCGCCTGGAACAGGTCCGCGGTATCCCATGCCAGCTGCATGCTGATGACAGCACCCAGCATGACGATGATCGCCGCAATGACGCGGAACACGGTCAGGAAGGTCTTGCTCGGGGTGCGCTTGAAGATGAAGCGCATGCAGCCTTCACAGTAGTAGTAGTTGCCGATCAGGGTGGTGAAGGCGAACAGCGCCATCGAAACCGCGATAAAGATCGGGCCGAAGTTGCCGAGCGACGCCTGCAGAGCGGTCTGGACATAGGGCGCGCCCGCCATCTCAGCGCTCGGCGCAACGCCCGAGCACAGGCACATCAGCGCAGTCGCGGAGCAGATCACGAGGGTGTCGATGAAGACGGACAGCATCTGCACCAGGCCCTGCTTGACCGGGTGGGATACGTCTGCGGTCGCGGCCGCGTTCGGGGCCGAGCCCATACCGGCTTCGTTGGAGTACAGGCCGCGCTTGACGCCTTCCATCAGGCAGGAACCGGTGAAGCCGCCGAAGATCGCGGAGAAGTTAAACGCATCCGAGAAGATGTTTGCAAAAACGGTGGGAACAAAGCTCAGGTGGGTGATAACAACATACAGCGCGATCGCAACATAGATAACGCCCATGATCGGGACCAGCGCGCCGGTGATCTTGGTCAGGCGCTTGGCGCCGCCCATGACGCACAGCGCGAACAGGACCGCCAGGATAATGCCGATGATCAGCGGGGTGCTTTCGCCGTAGAACGAGAAGCCCGAGAACGCGGACTGCAGGTTGTAGGAGGCGAGCATGTTGTAGCCGACCGCATAGGTCAGGATGATGATGATGGCGAATACCACGCCCAGCCAGCGCTGGTGCAGCGCGGTCTCAATATAGTAGGACGGGCCGCCGTAGCTCGAGCCATCCTTGTTGCGGCGCTTGTAGATCTGCGCCAGGGTAGACTCGACAAAAGCGGATGCGCCGCCCAGGATTGCAGTGACCCACATCCAGAACACCGCACCGTAGCCGCCGAGGCAGATCGCGCTCGCCACACCGACGATGTTGCCGGTGCCGACACGGGAGGCCGTGGATACCATCAGCGCACCGAAGGAGGAAACGGCGCCCTCAGTCTTGGGCTTCTCGGAAAGCACGCGGAAGGTCTCGCGCAGCAGACGGACCTGGATAAACTTGCTGCGGAAGGTGAAGGTCAGGCCCGCCACCACCAGCAGCAGCGGCACCCAGGGCATATACAGCACGCCGCTGATCGCCGTTACGACGGAGTCGATGCTTTGGAGAATAGGGTTCATTCAAATCACACTCTCTTTTCTCTTTTATTTTGCAAAATGATCTCAACTTAATTAGTTTAAGTGATTTTGTGAAAAAAAGCAATCATATTTTGGAATTTCTTGTGTTTTTCAACAATTTTCCCGGAAACAGCTGGAAAAATGCAGCCGCATCCCGTCCCGTGCAAATCCCGGTTTGCATCCGGTATGCTGCTGAAAAGTGTTAAAATTCCGTTAAAAGCGCATGTATCCGGCATCTTCTGCCGGCACGGCCGCCGCGCTGCCTTTTTGGCTGCGCCGGCAGTCCGGAACACACCGCCCCATATGGCGGAAGCACCGCTCTGCGCCCGGCAGGAGCTTTTCTACACAGTGCAAGAAAAAGGCCATGATCCAAAAGGATCATGGCCTTTGGGTGGTGGAAGTTAACGGGCTCGAACCGCTGACCCTCTGCTTGTAAGGCAGATGCTCTCCCAGCTGAGCTAAACTTCCCCATAATGGAGCGGCCGACGAGGCTCGAACTCGCTACCTCCACCTTGGCAAGGTGGCGCTCTACCAGATGAGCTACGGCCGCATATTGGAGAGTTTTTGCTCAGTCGCTCTCTCCGGGCGACGCATGTTATTATATACTATGTGAGCAGAAAAGTCAAGCGTTTTTTGCGAACTTTTTTCAAAGTTTTTTATGCGTTTTCGTCCGCAGGTTTTTCATCGATGGCAGGCCAGTTTTTGAGCAGTTCGTTTAGGTCCCCCTTATAATTTTTGTTGCAGAACTGGCAGTTTACCTCGGCAATGGGGTCCTCGTCGCGCATACGCTCGACCTCTTTTTTGCCAAGGGAGCGGATCATTTTTTCCACACGCTCCAAGCTGCAGTCGCACTTGTAGGTCACGTGGTAGCTGTCCAGGATATCGGGCTGGAAACCGGCCAGAGCCAGCTCCAGCATATCGCGGACGCTCTTGCCCTCTTCCAGCATCGTAGTCACACTGGGCATGGCCTTGATGTTCTTTTCCAGATGTTCGATTTCTTCCTCGGTCGCACCGGGCAGCAGCTGCACGATGAAACCGCCTGCGCAGCGCACACTCAGGTCTTTATCCACCAGCACGCCCAGGGCGCAGACAGTGGGGACCTGCTCACTGATGGCAAAGTAGGTCGTGACGTCCTCGGCAATCTCGCCGGAGGTCAGCGGCACCTGGCCGATGTATGGCTCCCGCATGCCCAAATCGCGGATAACATCCAGCGTGCCGTCTTTGCCGACGGCTGCGCCCACGTTCAGGTGGCCGTCCGCCCGCGGGGGCAGCTCCACGACTGGATGCTCCACATAGCCCTTGACATTACCGGTACCGTCGGAGACAGCCAGCAAACGGCCTGCGGGGCCGCCGCCCTTGATCTGCAAAGTCACCGAGTCCTGGGTGCTTTTGAGCATAATGCCCATCATTGACGCGGCGGTCAGCAGGCGGCCCAGCGCGGCGGTGGTAACAGCACTGGTCTTGTGCAGACGCTCCATTTCGCGGACTATTTCCGTAGAATCTACGCCGTAAAATACGATGCCGCCGTTCTCGGAGATACCGCGCAGCATATTATGATTCTGTTCCATTTATTGTACCTCTTGTGTATATTGCTTGACAGCCGTGAAGATCCAGCGCGGGCTGTCGGCGCGCACAGGGCCGAAGCTCTCGCCGTCGGCCATTTTAGCCACCGCAAAGCCGTACTTTTCCAGCAGGGCGGTCACAGTGTCCAGCGCATAGCTGTACTCGCTGAACTGCTCACGGAAGTGCTCCCCTGTCTCGTGGTAGTCGATATCGATGGTGATATCCACCCGCTGTGCGGCCTCGTCATAGCGGTTGGACCAATGGCAGTCGGCGTCCTCAGCCTCAATGTCAAAAGTCTGCCCGGCCAGGATTTTTTGGTGCTTGTAGGGGGTGTTCAAATCGAAGATGAACACGCCGCCCTTCTCCATAAAATAGGCCGCCTTGCGGATGGCCTTTTCAAAATTGTCCAGCGGGCCGATGTGGCTGTACGTGTCAAAGGTGGACACCGCCGCGCGGATAGTGCCGTACAGGTCCAGGTCTAGCAGGTCCTGTTTTAACAGCAGCAGACGGCCAGTCAGGCCCAGCTCGTCGGCTTTTTCCCGCAGGACGCTGAGCATTTCCTCCGAGCGGTCGATGCCGATGACATCGTACCCGGCCTGGGTCAGCATCAGCGTCAAATCACCGGTACCGCAGCCCAGGTCTGCCAGGATGCCGTCGGCAACACCATGGGCTTTCAGCTCATCGGTCACATAGCCGTACAGCGCGTCGTAG
>USLE01000165.1 GCA_900555465.1 uncultured Butyricicoccus sp. | reverse complement strand
CCCCGATGGGCCGCTTCGGCGAGCTGGAAGAGCTGGTCGGCGCTGTGCTGTTCCTGGTCAACAACGATGCGGCCAGCTTCATCACCGGCGTTTGCATCCCGATCGACGGCGGTTACGCGGCATATTCGGGCGTATGATCCCGGATTTCAGGTGACTTCAAGGAAAGAAAGGGAGGAGCTTAATGAAAAAGAGGATTCGCGCACTGGCGCTGGCACTGGCGGCAGTGCTGGCACTGGGTACCCTGGCGGGCTGCGGCAGCGCGTCGGCTGCGGATGGCAAGTATATCATCCGTATCGGCCACAACCAGTCCACCAACCACCCGACCCATACCGGCCTGCTGGCGTTTGAGGAATACATCGAAAGCGAGCTGGGCGATAAGTATGAGGTCGAGATCTTCCCCAGCGAGCTGCTTGGCTCGCAGAACGAGATGGTACAGCTGACACAGACCGGCGCGATCACCTTCTGTGTCGCATCCAACTCGCTGCTCGAGACTTTCTCGGAAAACTACACACTGTTCAATCTGCCCTATCTGTTCTCCAGCCCGGAGGCATACCATGCCTCTATGGATGACCCGAATATCGTAGACCCGATCTTCGAATCCACCAAGCAGGCGGGCTTTGAGGCAGTTACCTGGCTGGACGCAGGCACCCGCAACTTCTACACCATCGACACCCCCATTGAGACCCCGGAGGATCTGCACGGCCTGAAGATCCGTGTGCAGCAGTCCCCGACCAACGTGACCATGATGGAGCTGCTGGGCGGCTCGGCAACCCCGATGGGCTTCGGCGACGTGTATACCGCCCTGCAGGCACAGATGCTGGACGGCGCGGAGAACAACGAGCTGGCACTGACCGATAACGGCCACGGCGACGTGTGCAAATACTACTCCTACGACATGCACCAGATGATCCCGGATATCCTGATCGGCAACCTGGACTTCATGGAAGAACTGAGCGAGGAAGAGCGCGCCATCTTTGACGAGGGCTTTGAGATCCTCAACCAGACCCAGCGCGAGGCGTGGGAGACCGCTGTTGAGGAAGCAAAGGACCGGGCGGAGAACGAGCAGGGCGTCAACTTCATCTACCCTGACATCGAACCCTTCCAGGAGGTTCTCCAGCCTATGCACGAGGATATGCTGGAGCAGTATCCGGATCTGGCTCCCATCTATGAGCTGATCCAGGAGCACAACGCCGAGTTTGACTCGGCATCGTAATCAAGGGAGGTGCCTGAAGTATGCAATCACTGCGTAAAGTACTGAACCATATTATGAACGTTCTTGCGGGCGGCAGCCTGATCGCGATGACCGTGCTGACCTGCTGGCAGGTTTTCACCCGCTATGTTCTCAACAACCCCTCCACCTGGTCGGAGGAACTGGTCGGCTATCTGTTTGCGTGGGCCAGCCTGTTCGGCGCTTCGCTCATCACCGGCGAGCGCGGCCATATGAACATCCCGGTTGTCGTTGAGCTCATGCCTGCCAAGGCGCAGAAGTTTTTCGCGATCTTCGGCGAGATCATTGCCATGCTGTTCTCCGCCATCATCCTGATCTACGGCGGCTACAAGATCACCCTGCTGGCGATGGGGCAGATGACTTCGTCCCTCGGTGTGGCGGTTGGCGTATTCTACGTCACGATGCCGATCTGCGGTGCGATCAACATCCTGTATACGGTGCTCAACATCTATGACATCTGCAAAGAGAAAAAGGAGGCGGCATAAATTATGGCAATGACATCTCTGGTGATGATTATCGTCATCCTGGCGATTCTGCTGGTCATCGGCGTGCCGATCTCCTACTCGATTGGTATCGCATCCCTGTTTACCATCCTGCAGACCGTCCCGCTGGATATCTCGGTTGTCACGGGTGCACAGCGCATCTTCGTCGGCATGAGCAAGTTCAGCCTGACGGCGATCCCGTTCTTCATCCTTGCAGGCAACCTGATGAACCAGGGCGGCATCGCAAAGCGTCTGGTCAACTTTGTTATGGCGATCCTGGGCAAGCTGCCCGGCGCGCTGCTCGTGACCAACGTCGGCGCAAACGCGCTGTTCGGCGCGATCTCCGGCTCGGCCTCTGCGGCAGCTGCTGCGGTCGGTTCGATGGTCCGCGAGGGCGAAGAGGAGCAGGGCTATGACGTTGCCCTGTGTGCTGCGACCAACGGCGCTTCCGCTCCGTCCGGCCTGCTGATCCCGCCCTCCAACGCGCTGATCACCTACTCGCTGGCAGCGGGCGGCACCTCGGTTGCCGCGCTGTTCATGGCAGGCTACATCCCCGGCATCATCTGGGCGCTGGCCTGTATGGTCGTTGCGATCATCATCGCGAAGAAAAAGGGCTATAAGGGCACCCCGGGCAAGTTCAGCTGGGCGAACCTCGGCAAGGCGACCCTGCAGGCGATCCCGTCCCTGTCCCTGATCGTCGTTGTTATCGGCGGCATAATCGCGGGCGTATTCAGCGCGACCGAGGGCTCGGCCATCGCGGTCGTTTACGCGCTGATCCTCGGCATCTGCTACCGGAACATCAGCCTCAAGTCCTTCTGGGATATCGTTGTGGACAGCGCCAAGATGAGCGGCATGGTTGTATTCCTGATCGGCGTGTCCAACATCCTTGGCTGGGTTATGGCGTTCCTGCAGATCCCGCAGGCGGTATCTGCGGCGCTGCTGGGTATCACGAACAACCAGTATGTGATCCTGCTGATCATGAACGTGATCCTGCTGATCGCGGGTACGTTTATGGACGTAACCCCGGCGATCCTGATCTTTACCCCGCTGTTCCTGCCGATTGTCCAGACCTTCGGCATGGACCCGATCCACTTCGGCCTGGTTCTGGTGTACAACCTGTGCATCGGCAACATCACCCCGCCGGTCGGCAACACGCTGTTCGTTGCGATCAAGGTTGGCCGCAGTACACTGGCCAAGACCATGCCATATATGCTCTGGTACTATGTGGCGATTCTGGTCGGCCTGCTGCTGGTGACCTATATCCCGGCGATCAGCATGATCCTGCCGCAGCTGGCTGGACTGGCCTGATCCGGATCATTCTCGATCCTCCATCCCTGAAAAAAACGCGGACGCAGCCAAATGGCTGCGCCCGCGTTTTTGTTTTGCCCGCAAAAAGGGGGCCGGCGCGCTGCACCGATTGCACAGCGCGCCGGCCAAAAGAAGGAAACGATAATGTCGATTAATAAAATGCTTTCATATACTCCAGCACATCCTCACGGGTACCGCGGAACGGCCCCGGGGTCTCCATTTTGAGCGAGACCAGCGCGGTGCAGTAGCGCAGCGATTCTTCCACGGACGCATGCTGGCGCTCGGTGATATAGCCTGCAAAGGTGGTGTCGCCGCGGCCGGTGCGGCCGGACAGGTTGCGCGCCTTGATCGGGCAGGTGTAGATGGTCTCGCCGTCATACGCGAGCACCTCGGTGTTATGGGTGATGACGACCTCCCTAGCGCCCCACTCGTGCAGCAGGCGGGCTGCTGCGGCGCGGTCGGTCAGGCCGGTCATGATCTCGGCCTCTGCCGCGTCGGTCTTGAGGTAGTCGATCATGGGCAGATACTGCTTTTTCTCCGCCCAGTCGTGGAAGGCCATCGACTTGTCCGGCTCGACATGGCGCAGCATGCACTGTACGTCCAGCGCGACCTTGCCGTGCTTCGAGGCTTCCTCCAGCAGCACGCCGTCAAAATCGCCGTACACGAGGCCGGCAAAGTGGTAGACCGCGGTTTTAACGTCCGGCAGCTCGTCGAACCGGAACGGGTCGCACACGCCGAGCGAGGTGCACTGGCGTTTTTCCTTGTCCGCGGTGAAATACTGGTTGCGGATCGAGCAGGTGTGCGCCGAGGGCTTCCAGTACAGGTCGGCCGCGATGCCGTCAAAACGCTCGGAAAGATCGGCTTCTTCGGGGTTGAGCTTGCAGAAGACCGCGGTTTTGGCGCCGCTGCCCGCAGCGGCAAAGCCCGAGGCGACGACCGCGCCGCCGACTTCTCTGCGCTCATGGCCGAGGTGGTCGATATTGATGTCCAGCGAAACCGGACCGATTACCATAGTATCATACATTTTTTCCATCTTGGTTTGCGCGCCGGTGCAGCGCGCTGCTCCTTTCTTTTCTCACACCACAAAAGCGGGTGTTTATAACTCTTCCACGGATACCACGCCCTCGATCAGCTTAACGCGCTCGAGCAGCTCCTTGATGCTGCAATTCTTGTTCAGACGCAGCGAGAAGATCGCGCAGGCGTTGTGCTTGTCGCTGCCGGTCGCGCGTGTGATCTCCATATTCTGGAGCTTGAGGCGCGAAATGCGGAACAGGTAGAGCACCCGGTCCAGACATTCCTTGTCGCGGTATTCCATATACAGGTTGATCTCGGGCGCATGATCGAGGATGCGGTATTCCAGCTCGGAAAAATACAGCTCCGCCAGCAGGACGATGACCGTGCCGCACAGGCCGCCCTCGTAAAAGC
>USLE01000164.1 GCA_900555465.1 uncultured Butyricicoccus sp. | reverse complement strand
GCTCGTTCTTGAGGAAGGACTCCTTGCAGCGGAACGCGATCTTGGTGGACTGGGTGCCGTCGATGACGCCCGGGGTCGCCTTGCGGCCGGTCGCGACGCAGTCGCAGAACTCTTCCATCTCGGTGACGTAAGCGTCGTGCCAACGGGTGATGAAGTCCTGATAGCACTCGCGGCATACGCCGTGCTCGCTCATGACCTCAACGAGCGAATCGGTCGGAATGGACGCGATGCGCAGGGTGCCGCGGGTGCCGACGATCTCGGTCTCGACGTGCGAGCCGTGCGCCGCAGCGCGGCCGGCGAAGAAGAACGCCATTGCATCGTTTTCCATCTGCATCAGGCCGCTGACGTTGTCGCCGTCGTCCCAATCCTTGTACTGCTTGAACTCGTAGCAGCCGCCGATCGCCCACAGCTTCTTGGGCTCGGAGCCAGTCAGCCAGCGGATCAGGTCAAAGTCATGGATGGACATGTCGATGAACTGGCCGCCCGAACGCGGTGCGTACTCCAGCGTGCCTTCGATGATCGAGATCGGGTCCTGCGAGTAGCAGCGGACCAGGATCACGTCGCCGATGTCGCCGTTTTCCATCTTCTTCTTGGCCACCTGATAGGAGTGGTCGTAGCGGCGCATGAAGCCCAGCATGAAGATCAGGTCCGGGTGAGCGGCGATGATCGCCTCAGCTTCCTTGCACTTCTCTACCGTGTCAGCCAGCGGCTTCTCGCAGAAAACGTGCTTGCCGGCGTCCATCGCGAGCTTGATCATTTCAACGTGGGAAGCGGTGTTGGTGATGATGGCGACCGCCTCAACATTGGGATCCTCGCACAGCGCCTTGGGGTCGTTGTAAACCGCGGTGACGCCCAGCTCTTCCGCGACCTGCTTTGCACGGTCGAAGTTTGCGTCCGCGATCGCGACCAGCTCGGAGCCGGGTACGCGGTTTGCGATGTTGCAGGCGTGCTCATAGCCCAGACGGCCAACGCCGATGATACCGATTTTCAGCTTTTTCATAGGTATGCTCTCCTTTATATATAAAAGTATGAATGACAGAGTCGGATGCGCGCTGCCCGCGCATTTCAGATCAGAGGCCGGTGTGCTCCTTGACGTAAGCGCGCGCCATGCGGGCGTAGTCGAGCGGGTTAGCCTTTGCGGGATCCTGCTCTGCCTCAACGACCAGCCAGCCCTCGTAGTTGTATTCGTCGAGCAGCTTAAATACGGTCGGGAAGTCTACGCAGCCTTCCGGATCGCCCGGTACGGTGAATACGCCTTCCGGGATGGAGCGCAGGAAGCTCTTGTTCTCTGCGTAGCACTTATCCATCGCGGGCTTGCGCACATTCTTGAGATGGACATGGCCGATGCGGTCGTGGTGCTTCTTGAGGATCTCGATCGGGTCCTCGCCGGAGAAGGTCAGGTGGCCGGTGTCGTAGATCATGCTGACGTACTTGGGATCGGTCATGGCGAGCATGCGGTCGATCTCAGCGGTGGTCTGCACGGTGGTGGTCATGTGGTGATGGTAAACGATCTTCATGCCGCTGTCATAAGCGATCTTGCCGAGGTGGTTGAGGCCCTTGGTGAGCACTTCCCACTCGTCGTCATTGAGCACCTTCTTGTTTGCAAGCGGGGTGTTCCACTGGTGCTGGATGGAGAAGGACTGGTCCGAGGTGTTGATGACCGTCGCGCCGATGGACTTTAAGAAGTTCATGTGGTCGACGAACGCACGCTCGTTCCACCACAGGGGCTGCTCGTTGAGGTAAGTGCTGATCCATGCGGTGATGGCGGAGATGCCGCGGCGGCCGAACTCCTTGTTCAGGATCGCAGGATCGCGGGGATACTGGCAGCCGATCTCGGTGCCGACGTAGCCGGTCAGCGCGATCTCGCTGATGGTCTGGAGAAAGCTGTTTTCCGCGCCCATTTCAGGCATATCGTCCTCGGTCCAGGCGATGGGTGCGATGCCGATTTTGACTTTATTCGGATCTAACATGGGGGATTCCTTCCTTTCTGTGGTGTGAGGTCCGTTCCTCTCTTTGTGATTACAGTTTAGCAGTTTCGCAGCCGCTTTTCTTTCAACTTCTTGGTTTGTTTGAAAAAATGCGAAAGCAGCGCGGGGAAGTGCGGAACGGGCGAAAAACGCGGCTGTTTTGCGGGGAAAATACAGCGGTTTATACGTTGCGCCGGCTTTCGCCGGCGCATGATGCAAGGGGTTATTTTTTCAAAATCCTGCTTTCAGAGGAAGGGACGGGTGGTCTCCGCGCCCATCTTGATGACTTCCTCCGCGTCCATTGCCCAGTATTCCGGGCGGAACAGCTCGAGGCAGGCAGGGCCGTCATAGCCGACCGCCTTGACCGCGTCCGCAACCTCCTGCACCGGGATCGCGCCCAGGCCGGGCATCAGGCGGTGGCAGTGGTCGAGGATACCGAGCGGGAGATCCTCGCAGTCGTTGATGTGGAACACGAACAGCTTATCCTTCGGCACCTTGCGGATGAAGTCCACGTCCGCGCACTTGTCGTGCAGGTAGACGTTGATGCAGTCGACGGTCAGGCCGACGCTGTCGCGGTTTACCGCCTGCACGATCTCGAGCGCCTGACGCACGCTGTTGCAGCACCACTTGCGGTCGCCGATCGGCTCAAAGGACAGCTTGACGCCATAGGGCTCCGCGATGTCGGCGAGCTCGTTCAGCACCTTGACCGAGTCCTCGAACACTTCCTGCTCGTTCTTGGTGCAGATCTCAGAAGTGACGGTCGGCACGACGATGATATACGGGTTGCCGATCTGCTGGGCAACCTCGCAGCCGAAGGTGAACAGCTCGACGAGCGCCTTCCACTCCTCGGGCGTGCAGAAGTTGATGTTTTCGATCGAGTTGAACGCAAAGGGCTTCAAATGGCTCTTTGCGAAAAAGGCCTTCAGGTCGTCGATGGTGTGGGTCTTAAAGTATTCCTTGAGCATATCAAGGCGCAGCTCGATATAGTCGTAGCCATACTTTTCGCACAGCTCGAGGTCTTTTTCGACGCTGGAGTTTTCCTTGCAGGTCGCTTCGTTGTAACCAAGTTTGAGCATGATGTAGCCTCCTTACATTTCGCCGCGCGCTTCGCGTTCGGCAAGATCCTTCATGATATTCGGATAAATCTTATCCAGCTTGTACAGCAGCAGGACGATGATGGCGACCGCCCAGATCAGGATCGGGCCCCACTGGAAGATGGTGGTGATCATGGCCTTGGCAGACTCCGGCTGTACCGCGCCGCCGGTGGTCGAGCTGAGGAAGCCCGCGCCCTCGAGCAGGGCGGTCATGATAACGCTGGTGATGCCGGTGCCGACCTTGAAGCCGAGCGAGCCCGCGCCGAAGATCAGGCTTTCCTGACGGATATGGCTCTTCCACTGGCCATACTCGACAACGTCGCCCATCATGCCGAATACGACAGAGGTCAGCGGCGCCTGACCGAGCGAGCGGATGATGGTCATCGCCATCAGCCAGCCAAAGCTCGTCGGGTTGACCAGGATCAGCGCCTGCGCTGCAACAACGATGATGCAGCCGATCAGGGACAGGTCGCGCTTGTTGAATTTTTTGAGCAGCATCGGGCACGCAAATGCGCCGACGATGAGTGCAACGATCTCTGCGGTGTAGATGAAGCTGTACAGGCCGTCATTGCCCAGTACATACTTGCAGTAGTAGGGCAGGTCGGTGCCGATGATGGTGGTGTGGATGCAGGTCACGGCCCACAGGATCAGGGTCGCCCAGAAATAGGGGTTGCCGAGCAGCGCCTTGAGGCTGCGGCCCGCGGTGACCTTGGGCTGCTTGGTCTGCTGGGCATCGAAGCTGACGGTTTCCTTGCAGCGCGCAAAGCAGATCGCCAGCAGGATGACCGCGATGACGCACCATACGCTCATGACCTTGATCCATGCCGCCTGATCGTTGCCGACCATTTTGACGATCGGCAGGGTGAAGGTGACAGCGATGATCTTGCCGAAGGGCGACAGGCCCATGCGGATGACTGAGAGCAGGTCGCGTTCGTGCGAAGAGCGCGTCATCAGGGTGGACAGGGTGCCGTAGGGCACGTTGATGGCGGTGTAGCACACCGTGGTGGTCAGGTTATAGGTGACGAAAATGTACCAGAACTGCACGGAATCGCTTGACTGCGGGATGCAGAACATGGATATGGTACAGATCGCATAGGGGATGGCCATCCACAGGATCCACGGACGGGCCTTGCCCCACTTGGACTTGGTATGGCCCACGACAATGCCCATGATGACGTCCGAGGTGCCGTCGAAAATGCGGGAGATCAGCATGACCAGGCCGACGGTGGCAACCGAAACGCCGGCGTAGTCGGTGTAGAACAGGGTCAGCACCGCAGTGGTGATGCCCATGACGATGTTGCAGGCGGTGTCGCCTAAACCGTAGGAAATCCGGGTGCCCCAGGTGATTGGGGCGGAATCCGAAGTGTTTTTCAATGTGGCAGCAGTTTGCATATGTATTTACCTCCC
>USLE01000163.1 GCA_900555465.1 uncultured Butyricicoccus sp. | reverse complement strand
ACGACTCCGAATTGTGCCCGTAGGGCGCGGTTCGGAGTCGCAAATTCGATCGAAAGCGTGGTTTCGATCGAGAGGCTATTTCAAATGGTGGGAGTGCCAGTCCTTCCGCGAAAGGCGGGAAACCGGCACCGTGCTGTCCGCCTGCAGCACGGCAACGCCTGCCGTGGCGGGCGGGGCGTCCGGCGCAGGGGCGCGGAACGGCAGATGGATGAGAAAGCTCGCCCCGGCCAGCAGCACGAACGCGCACGCCAGATAGATCCCGCGGCCGAAGGCGTTGTAGATCCACTCGAGCGGCGTGTTTTCGGGCGCCGCGAACAGGAACATGTAATTCTCGCCGAACACGCGGTCCACGATGCCGACCACGAGCGCGGCCAGCAGGAAGATGCACAGCACGCGCGGGAAGCGGCGCGGGTCGGGCCGGTGCCAGCCGGAGGAGATGAGCGCGAGCGGCACGAAGATCAGCAGGCCGTGCAGCGCGAAGGTCTGGAGGGTCTGGAACGACCAGGCCGGGTAATACCCCGCCACGCCCGCCGGGAACACCGTGCCGAAAATGCCGCCCAGCAGAGAGCTGGCGTAGACAAAATCGCGGAAACAGGTGAACTTGGTGAACACCGCGAGCGGGATGAATATACATTGCAGCCCGCACAGATGCAGCGGCAGCAGCTTGACGATCGCGGTCGTGCCGGTGCAGTACATCCAGAGCGAGTGGCTCAGCTCGAGCGCGGGCTCGAGGATGGCCGCGGCGTAGATCATGCGCTTCTGCCCCTGCGGGGAAAGCCGTTTGAGGATGTACAGCCCCGCGGCAATGCAGCCGGCGAGGAACAGCAGCAGCGCGATGTGCTGCGCGCCGAACAGGGAAAACGCCTGCGGGCTGGGGACGTCCGCCCGTGCAAAAAAGGACATAAAAAGCACCTTTCCTGTTTGTTTTTTTCGTTTTGTCCGGTCAGCGGACAGAATACAACGAAAAGCACTGTACCATTCTCATGTGTACAATTTGTGTAGATTTGGAAACACCCGCAAACAAAGCCGGGCCGCCCCGCAGGGCAGCCCGGCTCCAACTTGTTGAAAAAAGCTTTCGCGCCGCAGCGCGCATAAAATAGAAAATTGCAACAAGTTGCAATTTTCATAAAAACCGGGAGCAAGTATCTCGGTTTTTATACAAACCGCTGTCAAGTGTACTCATTAAAATGCCGCAAGCGGCAAATTAAGGATAGTGGCCTACGGGCTGCCCGTAGGGCGCGCGCAGACAGCGGCAGATTCGATCGAAAGCGTGGTTTCGATCGAGAGGTTGTCGAAAAACTATGTTTTTCGACAGCCTAAAGCCGGGCCGCCCCGCAGGGCAGCCCGGCTTTTTGTTTCGTATAGACGGCTTACAGCGCCTTTTTCCACAACCCGTGCAGGTTGCAGAACTCGTAGACCGCTTCGGCCTTTTCGCCTTCCGCGAGGTGGAACACTGCCTCGGGTGCGCCGGTGTGGTTCAGCACCGCGCGGTGCACGCCCTTGTCGGTTACCAGCCAGATGAACGCGATGTGATGCTCCTCGGTCATCGGATGGGCGACCTCGCCCACGCAGACGCGGATCACGTCACCCTCGACCGAAACCGCCGGCACATGCTTTTCCGCCGCGCCGTCGGTCTCGCCGGCTTTGAACTGCTTCATCGGCTCGCCGCAGCAGATGACCGGCACGCCGTGGTCCTCGATGACCTCGATGATGTTGCCGCAGTGCATACATTTGTAGATTTTCAGTTCCATGAATGGTTCCTCCTTTTTAAAATAAGTATATACGTTTGCGGGAATTCTACACATAGGGCGCATTTTGCGCCGCAGATGCGATCCGGCAGGAAAACGGGCGCCGCTTATTTATAGCTGTCCGCCAGGATGCCGATGATGTCCTCGCGCGAGAGCGGCCGCGGGTCGACGCGGAACAGGCCGCCCATCGTGTCGATGGCGTTGTCCGCGATCTTGCCGAAGTCAGAGGGCTGTACCCCATAGCCGGACAGGCGCAGCTCGTGCACATTGCAGCGCTTCTGCAGGTCGGCCAGCGCATCGATGAAGTCCTCCGGCTTGTCCGCGTCCGTGCGGCCGAGCGCGCGGGCGATGGCGATCAGACGGTCGCCCGAGGATTCCATGAACCGGCTCCAGTACGCCCTGGAGATCATGATCAGGCCCGCACCGTGCGGCAGCGCGGGGTGATAAGCGCTCAGCGCGTGCTCGATCGCGTGTTCACCCGTGCAACTGGACAGCGTTTCGACAAAGCCCGCCAGCGTGTTGGCGAGCGCGACATCTGCGCGCGCGTCCGCGTTGCCGCCCTCGTGCACCGCGGTGGCGAGCGACCTGCCGATCAGCTCGATCGCCTTAAGCGAAAACATCTCGCTGATGGGCGTTGCAGTCGTGGCGAGGTAGCCCTCCGCCGCGTGGAAGAACGCGTCAAAGCCCTGATAAGCGGTCAGATGGGGCGGAACGGTCATCATAAAGTCCGGATCGACGATCGAGATGGTCGGGAAGCACTTTTCGCCGCCCCCGCCGATCTTTTCCTCGCCGTTGGTGATGACCGTGAACGGGTCGGCCTCGGTGCCCGTGCCCGCGGTGGTCGGGATGGCGACGATCGGCAGGCCCGCGTTTGCGATGCGCTTGCCGCCGCCCGTGCCGCCGTGGATGTAGTCCCACCAGTCGCCGTCGTTGGTGGCCATGATGGCGACCGCCTTGGCGGTGTCGATCGACGAGCCGCCGCCCAGGCCCACGACAAACGCGATGTCCTCCGCGCGGCACAGCGCCGCGCACTCGCGCACGCCCTCGATGGTCGGGTTGGGCTGTACCTTATTATAGACGATGGTCTCGTGCCCGGCCTCCGCCAGCGCGTCCTGCACCTTGGCAACGTAGCCGAGGCGGGTGGTGGACGTGCCGCCGGTGATGATCAGGCCGCGGCCCTTGGGCAGGCGCGCCCGGGCGAGCTTTTTGACCGCGCCGTTGCCGAAGAACAGGCGGGTCGGCATGTAAAAACTGAAAATATCCATGCTGGCAACCTCCTTTGCAAAAAAGGGGGCGCAAAGGCCCCCTGACACAGCGTGTATAAATCCCATTGCAGTTGGGGTATATAGCACACCCAACAATACCATTATAACAAATCCGCCTGCACTTGAAAAGGGGGTAATTCGCTGAATTGGACAAGATTTCTTTGTTGAATATCACCATGAAAAAACAGAAAATAACACTTGACGTTGTGCAATGTTGATGATATTATAATGTCACAGAAAAGAAAGGGCAAACACCAGAGGGAAGCAAGGCAGGGGTCTTGCAGGAAAGGCGCAACCCTTTCCGATTCTGAAAGGGATGGCAAAACGCCAAATGATACCTGAGAAAGAGGTGAGTCCAATGGTATCAGAAGAGACATCCTACCAGTTCGCGGGACTCGCCGCGGCGCTGTAACCGAAACGATCAAGGTGATAGCTATAAAAAAGAGCGAGTTCCAAATCAAACAGACGAACCGCCTGAAAAGCGCGATCGGCTTCTAGCGAAGTAAAGGAACGGCACCTTTGGGGAAGCTATCCTCGTGAAATTCTTTCCGTGAAAACGTTACTGACGATGAAAGCGGATCGAGGCAGCAGGAAAGTAAGGTTCGAGACATGAAAGAACCCTGAAACGATGCGTCGGCGAATGAAAACAGTATCCGAGCGATACCTGCCGCTAAGCCAAAAATAGTACGCACCCAATGGCCGATGGGCATACTGATGAGTATGGTGACGTAAAAGCGGATCAGAGCACAAGCTGGAGATGATATCAAAACTTGCTGAAAGTGATCCGGGCTGCGCAGGAACAGAATCGAACGATCACCCGCCGAGAAGTGACGCATAGCTGAAATTGATATAGAGTTCCCGAATGTAGGCAAAAAGGTAACAAACCACAAGTTCATTACCAAACGAACCGCAGCCGGGTGACTCCCGTGAACGTAGGATGGGCAAAAACCGTAAGAGCGAAGAACGCAGACATCTGCAAAGCATGAAGATCGGTTCAATAAAAGGGCGGAAGAGAACATGCCGCAGCAGATGAAAGCATTTCTTCCAGGCAAACCGGACGATAACCGGAAATCCGAACCCCGATAAAGGCGCGATGGCAAAAGCCGATATGCAGCTGGGGAACGGAAATTCCACCTATCGGAAACAAAACAAATTACAGCGGGAAATATCCTGCTGGGAAAAGAGAATTTATGGAGATCTGGAAGTAAAAGGCCTCGTCGGGTGACGGGGCCTTTGTTGTGTCTTCGATTGGAAGCGTTTCGCGCTCCCAATCGAGGGAGGATGTACCGCGGCTTTGCCGCGGATACATCCAAAGCGCGGTATTTGCGCGCCATCACTGGCACACAAAACCGCTTTCTGGTATCAAAACACCCGGCGGAGCCGGGCGTTTTTTGAGGCTGTCGAAAAACTATGTTTTTCGAACAGCCTCTCGATCGAAACCACGCTTTCGATCGAATTTGCCGCTGTCTGCGCGCGCC
>USLE01000162.1 GCA_900555465.1 uncultured Butyricicoccus sp. | reverse complement strand
CCCTTAACCTGTGCACCAAACTGGGAAAACGAACTTGTCAGCCGGTCCGCATGAATACCCAGCTCTTCGGATTTCTGGTTGATGGCATCCAAGGCCGCCTGGTTTTCCTCGCCTTGAAAGATTTGGTCGAACTGCGCGTCCAAGGCCTGCAGGGATGCCGTTGTCTCCAATGCCGCGGCCGCAAAGCTCTTTACTTTATCGACCGCGAAAACTGCACCAACGGTTTTGGCCATCTTCTTGAGCGATTCGTCCATTTTGTGGGCGCTCTCTTCGACCTGCTTGCCTGCATCCTGCACGCCTTCATTGATACCGTCTGTATTGACCTTTGTATCAAAATTGATGCTGCCGTCATAGGTTGCCATGTGACCCACCTCGTTTCTATTGCTTATACTCCCCTCGCATGGTAAAATACGGATATATAAGGAGGGGAAACATATGTTCTGTACAAACTGCGGCACAGAATTTAACGGGAATTTCTGTCCGAACTGTGGACAAGTTGCCGCGCCTTCGCAGCCATCCGCCGTACAGTCGCACGATTATTACGACCGCGACGGTGACTGGATTGACCTTTCGGTCGTTTTGGGCGCATATCGTAACCGAGCGGGGATCGTCCGATTTTTTAAGAAATGCACTAACTACACCAACGAAGAAATCGAACAGGCTGCCGACTATGTAATGGAGAATATCTCCCCCACTGTTTGCACGGATTATGAAGCGGCGCAATTTCGGCAGGATGTCGAGCAAAGTTTCGCAAAAAAGCCGCGCACCTATAACGGGGAATTATGCTGTCCTGAATGCGGATCAACATCCTTGTCGGCAAATAAACGCGGGTTTGGGTTTGGCAAAGCCGTTGCCGGTGCGCTTGCCATCGGGTCCATTGGCCTTTTGGCGGGTTCCGCTGGCTCTAAAAAGGTAGATATTACTTGCCTTGCGTGCGGTCATCGCTGGACTGTATAGCGCGCCGCCCTACTCCCCGTGTAGTGCCTTCATAAACTCGTCCGCCGTTTCCTGCTCGTCCTCTGTCAGCGGCAGGTCGAGAATATCGCGCATATCGTTGTAGGCGCGCTGTTCTTCCTTGGTCAGCGCACCCTTTTGCTTCTTCCGTCGGAGATAGATCATCTGCTGGAAAAAGCAGTCCTCGCGCAGATTCATGAACAGATGTACGAATTTCCACCAGTGCAGGAAGTCGACCGTTTCCAGATCAATGCCATACGTCTGGCGGAAGGCCGCCCAGATATAATCTGCGTCATGCTGAAAGCTGTACAGGCGCGCGCCGCTGCCCGCTGCGTCTGAGCGCTTGCTTTCGCCGCAATTCAAGAATAATACCGCCATTTCACATGCTTCTATGAGATTTGGCGGTATTTCTTTATACAGGCGCTCCAACATGACGCATTGCTGCTCCTCCGGGGTCAGCGTTCCATCCTCAAATGCAAGAATGATCTGCAAGCAGTCCCGGAAATCCGCATTGATCGCATATTCCTGCCCGCCGATCGCCACGGCAGTGGGAAAGCCGTCACACAGCGCATTCACTGCCGCAGCACCTTATCTTTCGCGCGGGTGTATTTGGCGGTTTTCTTAGCCCGTTCCGCAGATACGCAATCCGCGACTGCATCGAGGAACTGCACAATCGCGTCCACCGACATAGCATCGCCGAACACCATCGCGCTTGTGCCATCGCCGAAAAGGCCGTCGATCTCGTGGTATACATCCTTGCAAATGCGCTCCTGAAGCGCCACGAACGCCAGCCCGTCCTCCTTGGGAATTTTCCGCGCGTCCTCGATGTATCGGCCTTTCGATGCCCGAAATGCCGCCTGCATCTCGTAAAACTTGCGCGCAAACGCGGTATTGCTCGGGTCAAACGTCAAATCCCCGACATGTACCCCGTTGCGGTTGACAGGGATGGTCATATTTGTCCGAATGTCCATTGTTTTCACCCCTTTTATCAGCCGGCATCAGCTTCGGTAAACGCTTTCGTGGACGGGTTGAACGTGCCGTGCGTGGCGTCGCCCTGCAGGTTGACGGTGAAATTCAGCTTCGCAGACTCGCCGCCGGCGCCGCCGAAGTCGTCGATCTGGATGCCGCAGCGGTTCTTCTCCGCCGGGTATGCGCCGCTTGTGGCTTCCTTGTACAGGTACACGATCAGAATATCAGTGGTTGCATCGCCGAGCACCTTGCGGTTGATGCGGATGTCGTCGATATACTCGAACACCTCGTCGCCCTTGATCGCAGTCATATTGTTGGGGATGGTGGGCTTGTAGCTTTCCACATCCGTGTCGCCGGAATCCTGATTGATATAGGTTTCATCGGTCGTCTGCGGATTGTAGTTGATCGTCTGCTCGGTCACGCCGTCGCCAATGAGCGACCATGTCGGCGACTCCGACGTGCCGGTATTCAGAAACGTGGCCAGCAGACTACGCTTGATTTTGGATTTTGCAGTAGTAGGCATTTACGTTGTCCTCCATTTCGTGATTTTGGTCTGGATCTGCACCTGATATGTGCCGATCCCATTTTCGTCCACATCGAACAGCAGCAGGTTTGACACCCCGATCGAATCCACAATATAGCCGCCGGACAGCTCCGGAAAGTCCTCGTTTTCCGCGCGCTCCTCGATCCACTCGGTGAACCCTTCGAGAAAATCGTGATTTTCCACGCGATCCGCTTCGTCGAGGATGGATTCCCGCGCATAGAACACATAGTTATTGGTGTAGGTGCGCTTGCCCGTAATATAGGTCTGTGTGACGCTGTTCCCTGCCGGGGCAAGGGCATAGCTGGATGGGATCGGCTTTGCCAGGTCGGTCAGCACATCCGCGAGCGGCTGTATCTGCATGCCCGGATATTGCTCAAGCCAGTTCTGCAATGCTGCAATGATGCTCATGCTTTTCTTCCTCCTGCAATCTTTCGGGCGCCGGCAAGAATGTCGTCCTTGTGGTCTGCCTTCATGCGCTCAAACCAGAATGCGCCTGCAAGCGGGTTCCTGCCTTTGCTGTATGTCAGTTTCCGGCCGGTAGGATGCTTGGCTTGATTGGGTGGAGAGCGGAAGGTCTGTTCCCCGCCGATGGTCATGGGGATGTTCGGCCCATATACTACGCCGTAATACTGGTAGTGGGAATAGGGCGTGCTGTATGTCACAACCCCGCTTCCGATCCGCGTTGCGATGCTGGCCGAGCGGATCAAGGCTCCCTCGTCAAAGGGTACATACGGTTCGTCTAACCGGATAACCTCGCTGTCGACGTATCGCTGTACTTCCTCGAACCGCTGCTGCCACTTCGGCTGGAACCCGGCATTCCAAATCAACTTTACTGTGCCGTTTTTTGTGGGGATGGTTTTCCCGTGCGGCGCTTGTATCCGGATCACTTGCCGGTCACCTCCCAGTGGGGCAAGCCGCCGAACGGCAGGTAATCGGCAGCGGACACCAGAACAGCGCCCGCCGCCAGCAGTTCCTTTGCCGTTTTCGGTTCCAGTGCCGACTCTCCCTGCATGATAAAATCGTGCGGCTTGATCGAGAACCCGTCAGGCACGTTTTTCAGCGGGATAATGCAGACAATCCCATTCGCGTCCGAAGCGCCGGTCTTGCGCAGCTGTGCGCCGCGGTTGTCCTCCCAATATACGTTGTGGATAATTTTGCGCGTATAGGTTTCGTCCGCGGCACGGCTCCATATAGTGATCGTCTGCTCAAACATATCATCACACTCCCCGATACAGCAGGCCGGTATTCGACAAATACAGCATTGCCGCGTCCATTCTTTTAGCGTCCACGCTTCTGGCGTCCGCCTGATATGTCCGCGTCCACTTGCCGACGCTTTCGCTGGCTACCTGCTTTTCCTCGCCGTCTCCATACCCAGCCTCGGCAATGGCGCATACCGCCATCTGGCAGGCGTCCTTATACTCGTCCGGTATCTCCCTGCCGAAGGTGACCATGTTGAGAAAAGCCGCCGCGTCACGCGAGGAAGCGGGCCATGCCGCCTCGCTGATCTTGTCGCCGTGGTAGGTATTCTTATAAAATTCGTACTCAACGGTCAGCACGGCCGTCTCCTCCTTTATGCTTTCTTCCGGCGGCTCCGCTTGGCCTGCGGTTCAAACGTCGCGTCCTTGTAGGAGAATTTCACAACACTCTGGTTGTCCACAAGCACCTCGAAGGTATCGTCCTTTGTCACACGAAAAACGATGTCCGCATCGAACGGAATATTCTCCTTTGTGGGCGCGTCGTTCTTCTTAAATGTCATGGTGGTCCCAGTCTTGGTCAGGTGGAACGGGAAATAATACCCGCTCTGTTCTCCTGCCGTGCCGCTAAACTCCGTGTAACCGGTCACATAGCGAAATGTGCCTACCACAGAGCCGTCAGCCTTAACCGCCAGATCATCCCCTACCATTTCGGAAACCTGTTTCCCCAACAGGGTCTGACTTGCGGGGAAAAGCGTTAAAATGTCAGACCCGATCATTCCCCCGAGACACACTGGATCAGGTCGGGCATGACGGCCTTGGTACCGTAGTGGTAAAAGATGCCGAACGCATACGCTT
>USLE01000161.1 GCA_900555465.1 uncultured Butyricicoccus sp. | reverse complement strand
TTCATAGGCATTCTGCTCATATTTTTCCAGCAGCTCCTGCACGCGGTTTTCCCCGCACACGCGGATGCCCGCAGCGATCGCCGCGCGCACGCGCTCCGCGTCGTTCATCTTGGACGCCGCAACCAGAATGATGTCATCCGGGCTGCGCCCTGCGCGCTCCGCCGCTCGGGCGATGCGTTCCTGCACCGATTGGATGCGGTCAGCCAATACTTGTTTTTCCTGTTCCGTCATTATGTTCTCACCACCATATTATTTTGCAGATTTCTGCCGCTGACGATGATCTGGTCCTGTTCGACCAGCATGTCGGCATTGGTAGCGCTCTGCTCTACAACATAATAATCCTCTGTCTCGTACAGCGTCTTGATGATCTTGGATTTCTGCACGCCGCCGCTGAGGATGTAGACGACCGTGCGCTCGGTCACATTGCCTTCGCTGTCGGTCACCGGTTCCATGCGTACCGCCGCCTTAGGCACTTTTAGCCCTGAATAGGTTTGCAGAATGATCTCAACAGGCTGCTCGCGCATGGATACCATCTCGCTGTTGAACTCGGTCCCCTCGAGGACGAGCAGCGAGGTTTCGCTGCCGCGCTCATCCAGAATGGCATACACCGTGACCGGGGACTCCAGCGAAGCCTGTGTGAAATTGACGCGCAAGTCCTGACCGACACTCAGGCGATCCGCCTGCTCGGCCGGAACCTCCGCCACCAGGTACCAGGTGAAGCCCTCGATGATCTTACCGAGCACCTGATTGGAATCCACCTGCTCCGCACCCTGCGTGAGCTCGTGGAAGCCCTCGATCGTAAGCGAGTCCAGCTGGTCCAGCGTCAGAACGTTTTCATAGCCGTCGACAACCTCGGAATAGTATCCTGATGTCGGTGCGGAAAGTTCGGACGTGCGCCCGGAAAGCTGCTGCTCCAGGCTGGCGCGTTCCGCCTCCAGCGTATCGCGCTCTGTGGAGATCGCAGTCGCATCCAGATTGGTCGCCTCGTGGCGCAGGGAAAGCATCCGCAGCGAATTCGCCGAGGTAGCCAGCGCGCTGCCCGATCCGGATTTGATCAGTCCATCCAGCTGCTGGATCGACTGGGTGATCATCTGGTCGAGTTGGGCAGCATCCGAGCTGTCAGACGCAGCCTGCAGCGCTGTGTCCAGCAGTTCGATGCGGTTATCAAGCGGTTCGATCTCGCGGCTGAGCGCAAGCGCCTCTTCGTCAGAATAGACGATCGCCAGCGCAGCATCCTTCTGCACGCGCTCGCCGCTGTAAACAATATGCTTGACAGAGTCCCCGCTGCTGCCGCTGATGGGTGTTTCATCCCGGAAAAACCAGCCGGTTGCGGTAAAACTGTCGTTGACCGTGACATGTACTGCGGGCTCGGTCTCATAATTGGAAAAGGTGCTGATAAAGCTTGTAATTAAGTAGATGACGAACGCAGCTGCCACCAGAATAAGAAACAGACGGTTATTAAATGAATTTTTCCTTTTTTTTCGTTTTCGTTTGACTTCGATAGCCTGCTCCATGAATAACCTCGTATCGTGTCACTCCGCCGCACGCTCCTCTCGCTGTATGTGCAGGTCGATCCGGTGCTGCGGGATCAGAGTGGAAATGGCGTGTTTATAGATCATCTGCTGCTTGCCGTCGCTTTCCAAAATCACGACAAAATTGTCAAATCCGCGGACAATACCGCGCATCTGAAAGCCATTGGTCAGGAAAACCGTGGTATTCTGTCCCTGCTGGCGCAGCGCGCACAGCATCCGATCCTGTAAATTGAGTTCGTTTCGCACAATGATTCCTCCATTATTTTACAAATACTGGATATCATTGTACACCGTGTTTTTGCAGATATTCTGTCGCTTCCTGTAATATGGCCGGAAGCTCCTCACCATTATTATAATAAATCCAATGGATGTTGTCATCCCTTTTCAGCCAAGTCAGCTGTCTTTTTGCATAATTGCGGCTGCGCTGCTTGAGCAGAGCGACGCAGTCCGCCAGCGGCGCATCGCCCTGCAGATATCCCAGCAGCTCTTTGTAGCCGATTGCCTGTGCCGCAGTGCCGGCCAGTGCGCCGCTGTCCAGCAGGCACTTGGTCTCCTCGAGCAGGCCGTCGGCCAGCATCTGGTCGACGCGGCGGTCAATGCGGTCATACAGCGTCTGCCGCTCTGCGGGACAGATGCCGATCTTGAGCGCCGCATACTTGGGCGCCGGGCGCTTGTGCAGGCGGTTGAACGCATCGATCGTCATGCCGGTCTGCTCATACACCTCGAGCGCACGGATGACGCGCTTGAGGTTGTTCGGGTGCAGGCGCTCTGCGCCCTCGGGGTCAACCTTGGCAAGGCAGGCGTGCACCGCCTCGTTCCCCTGCTCCGCCGCCATACGCTGGTATTTCTCGCGTACGGACAGGTCGGTCTCGTCTCCGGAGAAGGTGCTGCACTCGATCAGCGCATCCATGTACAGCCCGGTGCCGCCGGCGACGATTGGAACCATCCCGCGTGACAGCACATCCTGCGCCGCGGCATCCGCCAGCTCCACATACCGCGCTACCGAAAACGCTTCTCCCGGCGCACAAATATCGAGCAGATGATGCGGCACGCCCTGCCGCTCCTCTGCGGTTGGCTTCGCGGTGCCGATATCCATCCCGCGATAGATCTGCATGGAATCCGCTGAAATGATCTCGGTATGCAGTTGTTTGGCCAGCGCGACCGACAGCGCGGTCTTGCCGCTGGCGGTCGGTCCGCAGATACAGATCAGACGGTTTTCCATCTTGTTCTCCTTATTTTCATTGATTGACGCGCTTGAACAGCTTGTCCAACTCATATTTGGTCAGGCGGACCATCGTCGGCCTGCCGTGCGGGCAGGAGCGCACATTGTCGTCGCCCAGCACGCGGTCGCACAGATCCTGCAGCTCGGTCATGCTGGTCGCTTTTCCGGCCTTGATGGCAGCTTTGCAGGCAACTGTGTGGATCAGATCGTCCAGCCGGTCGGGTACGGTGGCGCGGCTGTTCATTGCCTTTTCGGCCAGCTCACTGATCACGCCCGGCACATCCCCGCTGTCCAGATACGCAGGTACGCTGCGCACGGCAAAGCTGTTTTCGCCAAAGGGGTCAATCGCAAAGCCAGCCTTGCGGATATCCTCAATCTGTGACTGGATCGCCGCGGCCTCTTCCCCGGTCAGCTCGACGACCACAGGCGTGAGCAGCTCCTGCTGGGGCATTTCGGTCTCCGCGCGCAGCTTGTTGAACAGGATGCGCTCATGCGCGGCGTGCTTATCGATCAGGATCAGGCCGTCCTTATCCTCCGCGATCAGATAGGTGTTGAAGCACTCCCCGATCACGCGCGCGCCGGTGTCCAGCGGCTCAAGCTGCTGCCGTTCCGGTGCCTGCTGCGGCGCTGTTGAAAGCGCGGTGGGTGCAGCAGGGGCTTTTTCGGGTTCGTCGAACTGAGAAAACGGACGGTTGTCCTCAACATTTACCCGGCCGGTCAGCCGCGGTTCTGTCTCATCCTGCAAAATACGCGGCGCCGCGGCATACATGCCGAAGCTGCGCGGCTTTTGCGCGCGCGGCGGGACAGCCACTAAAAAATCCTCCAGATCCGGCACATCGTCGTCCGCTTTTGCGGATGCAGCGGGCTGGGCCACAGGTTTGGCCAAGGCAAACCGCTGTTGTTCATAGACCGGCGCAGATTCCTGCGGGCTCGCAGCAGACGGCTTTTTTTCCTTATGCTCGATATGCGGCATGTTGTCGTTCGCCATAATGGCGTTCTTGCAGGCGACATATACGGCTTCAAACACCGGCTTTTCCTGCGAGAACTTGACCTCGGTTTTGGCCGGGTGTACATTGACGTCCACCGCTGCAAGCGGCAATTCGAGGAACACCGCGCCCGAGGGGTATTTTCCCGTGATAATGGCATTGCGGTAGGCTTCTTCGAGCGCCGCCTGCATCAGGCGGCTCTTGACATAGCGGCCGTTGACGAAAAAGTGCTGCATCGAACGGTTGGGGCGCCCGGCGTGCGGCTTGACGATATAGCCGTAAACCGCCATGCCGTTCCGCTCGGTGCGCGGCACTTCGATCATGCTCGCGGTCATTTCCTTGCCGAATACCGCAAAAACCGGCGCGATCAGCTTGCCCTTGCCGTCGGTGGTAAACACCTGCTTGCCGTCGCGGATCAGGGTGAATGCGATCTCCGGATGGGACAGCGCAGCGTGCTGCACCACGCCCAATATGTAACCCGCCTCGGTGAAATCCTTTTTGAGGAATTTCATGCGCGCGGGGGTGTTGTAGAACAGGTCGCGCACGACCATTGTCGTGCCTTCGGGGCAGCCTGCCTCCTCCTGCACCTGTATCTCCCCTGCTTCGAGGTGCAGGTGCAGCCCGGCGATCGCTCCGGTCTGCCGGGTGAACAGGTCGATGCGCGTGACCGAGGAGATCGCCGCCAGCGCCTCGCCGCGGAAGCCCAGCGTGCCGATCGCAGCGAGATCCGCTTCGGTGCGCAGCTTGCTGGTCGCGTGGCGGCGGAACGCCACGGGCGCATCCTCGGCCGA
>USLE01000160.1 GCA_900555465.1 uncultured Butyricicoccus sp. | reverse complement strand
ACTGCGGACAAGAAGGGGAACACCTGCGGTTTTCCCCTTCTTGCCAATCAACCCCATTCCCTTCAGGACGCGCTGCGCGCGTAAAAGTAAGTGACACCTTCCGATTGCCGCTCATTTGCCGTATCACGGTAAGCAGAACGCCTGCCACCCCGTAGGGCGCGAGAAGGTGAATTGACACGCAATTTCGTAGGGCGCGACGACCTCGGCGCGCCAAAATGGCCTGGGCCACGACCTCGGCGCACCAAACGCTGCGTCCGTAACCCGTAGGGGTGCGCATCGCGCGCCCGCATACCTGCACCCGGCCCCCTTCTTGCCCGCGAGGCGGCCGCGCAGGCCTTGAAAATGCAGTTATGAGTAGGCATTCGCAAAATCCGCGCCAGCGGCACTTCCCACAAAAACAAACAACACCCTGCAGGCGCGCGCCGCCTGCTGCAATAAAGGAGACATTATGAAAGAAGTATTACTGCTCAAGTGCGGTGAGATCGTCCTCAAGGGACTCAACCGCAAAACCTTCGAGGACCGGCTGCTCAAAAACCTGTCCCGCCGGATGAAGCACGTCGCGGACTGCGAGATCTCCATGCGCCAGTCGGTCGTGTACGTCGAGGTACCCGAGGATGCGGATGCCGATGCTGTCATGGACTGCGCGCGCCATGTGTTCGGCTTTGCGACCATCTCGCGCGCGGCGGTCTGCCCGGAAAAGACGCTCGAGAGCGTGATCGCGACCGCGCAGTCCTATCTTGCGCCGCGCTTTGCGCAGGCGAAGACCTTCAAGGTGGAAACCAAGCGCGGGGACAAAAAGTTCCCCATGACCTCGACCGAGATCAGCCAGCATGTCGGCGGCGAGCTGGCCGACCTGTTCCCGGATGTACGCCCGGATATGCACCATCCCGACCTGACCGTGCATGTCGAGATGCGCGAAAAGTACGCTTTTGTCCACGCCGGTCCCGAGCCGGGCGCGGGCGGCATGCCGATCGGCTCGAACGGCCGCGCGGCCCTGCTGCTCTCGGGCGGCATCGACAGCCCTGTCGCGGGCTGGATGATGGCCAAGCGCGGGCTGGAACTCGTGGGCGTACACTTCTTCAGCTATCCCTATACCTCGGAGCGCGCCAAGGAAAAGGTGCTCGAGCTCGGGCGCAAGCTGACCGTGTGGTGCGGCCGCATGAGCGTCATGGTCGTGCCGTTCACCAAGATCCAGGAGGAGATTCGCGAAAAGTGCCACGAAGAGCTGTTCACGCTCATCATGCGGCGCTTTATGATGCGCATTGCGGAAAAGGTCGCGGTCGAGTACGGCTGCGGCGCGCTCATCACAGGTGAATCCCTCGGTCAGGTGGCGAGCCAGACCATGCCCGCGATGGCAGTGACCGGCGCGGTTTGCGAGCTGCCCGTGTTCCGTCCGTGCATCGGCATGGACAAGGAGGAGATCGTCACGATCGCGCGCAGGATCGACACGTTCGAGACCTCCATCCTGCCCTATGAGGACTGCTGCACCGTGTTCACCCCCAAGCACCCGAACACTAAGCCCAAGATGCCCAAGATCCTCGACGCGGAATCCCATCTGGATGTGGATGCGCTCGTTGACGAAGCGGTTGCAGGGGTAGAGATTGTGCACTTACCGTGACGTATAGGGGGCTTCAAAAGCCCCCTATATACGAAAGGCGGTTCCGAAGAAACCGCCTTTCGATACCCCAATGGCGCCGCCCCGGGCGGCTAAGTCGGGGTATAAAAACCCACGCACATGTCGCGGGTTTTTATGGTTTTGCACAAAGCGCAAAACCTATTTCATGCGCGCATTGGGCGCGAAAGGAGACCATTATGAACGCAGAACTGATCGCCGTCGGCACCGAGATCCTGCTGGGCGACATTGTCAACACGGATGCGCAGGTCATCTCGCAGGGCCTGTCCGAGCTCGGCATCAACGTATTTTACCAGACCGTAGTCGGCGACAACCCGGCGCGCCTGCGCCACGTCGTCGAGACCGCGCGCGACCGCGCGGATATCATCATCACCACCGGCGGCCTCGGCCCCACGCTGGACGACCTGACCAAGGAGACGCTCGCGACCGTATTCGGCAAGAAGATGGCCTTGCACCAGCCCTCGCTCGACCGCATCAAGGGCTTTTTCCAGACCATCGGCCGCGAGATGACGCCGAACAACGAAAAGCAGGCGTGGCTGCCCGAGGGCTGCACGGTGTTCGTAAACGAATGGGGCACCGCCCCCGGCTGCGCGTTCGAGGCATACGGCAAGCATGTGCTCATGCTGCCCGGCCCCCCGCGCGAGTGCAACCCCATGTGGAAGGAATGTGCGATGCCTTACCTGTATAAGCTCGCAGGCGGGTGCATCGTCTCGCGCAACATCCGCGTGTTCGGCCTTGGTGAGAGCAACATGGAAGCCATCCTGCACGACATGATGGCCGAGAGCAAAAACCCGACCATCGCGCCCTATGCCAAGACCTCGGAGTGCTTCGCGCGCGTGACCGCCAAGGCGGACACCCCGGAGGCGTGCGAAAAGCTGCTCGACCCGGTGGTCGAGAAGATCTGCGGCCTGCTGGGCGAGGACGTATACGGCGTGGACGTGGATTCGCTCGAGCAGGTCGTGGGCGACGGCCTGCGTGCGCGCGGCATGACCCTCGCGGTTGCCGAGAGCTGCACCGGCGGCCTGCTGTCCAAACGCATCACGGATGTGCCCGGCTGCTCGGATTACTACCTCGGCGGCGTGTGCTCGTATGCCAACGAGGTCAAGATGAACGTGCTCGGCGTTAAAAAAGAGACGCTCGACACGGTCGGCGCGGTCTCCCCCGAGGTTGCCGAGCAGATGGCCGAGGGCGTGGCGCGCGCGCTCGGCGCGGACGTCGGCGTGGGCATTACGGGCGTGGCCGGCCCGGGCGGCGGCACGGACGAAAAGCCGGTCGGCCTTGTGTACATCAGCGTTTGGCACAACGGACAGCACTTTACCCGCAAGATGAAGGCCGCAAACGGCCGCGACCGCATCCGCATGCAGGCGGCTTCTACGGCGCTGGATTTGATCCGACGCAACATTTTCTGAACAAATTCGCCTGTTTTTGTTCATTATCTCGACACAAACAGACAATTCATGTTGAAACCAAACAAAATTTTCATCAAAAGAGTCCAGTAATTGTGTAAAATTGCTGGACTTTTTTCTTCTCTTGATGTATACTATACCCAACTAAAGTGAAAGGTGTCTGCCTAAAACGGGCGAAATGTACAAAATCGTTGGAAAATTTTCGCAGTTCACCTTGGTTTTGGCAGTTTAACAGAGGGAGAGATGCAATATGAAGAAGAAATCCGCATCGCCGGCCTGTGAAAAGCGCAGCCAGCTTTTCTATTCGGGCAGGGACTGCCGTGCCTTTGACTATATGGGCGCGCACCCCTTCACTCAGGACGGCGAGCAGGGCTATCTGTTCCGCGTATATGCGCCCGAAGCGGAAAAGGTTTCGGTCATGGGCGAATTCAACGGCTGGGACCGCGAAGCAGACTACATGGTGCGCGACGAGCAGGGCATCTGGGAAAAATTCATCCCGCATGTCCCCGAATATGCCGCATATAAATACAGTGTATGGGCAAAATCGGGCGATGTATTCGACAAGTCCGACCCGTACGGCTTCCACGCCGAGACCCGCCCGGGCAATGCCTCCAAGGTATATGACATCGAGGGGTACGAGTGGAACGACGCCTCCTGGCTGGACTGGCGCAAAAACCACCTGCCCTATTCCAGCCCGGTCAATATCTACGAGTGCCACCTCGGCTCGTGGAAGGTGCATGAGGACGGCAACTTCTACTCCTACCGCCAGCTGGCGGACGAGCTGGTACCCTATGTCAAGGAGATGGGCTACACCCACATCGAGTTCATGCCGCTGACCGAGTACCCGTTCGACGGCTCGTGGGGCTATCAGGTCATCGGCTACTTCGCCGCGACCAGCCGCTACGGCACGCCGAAAGACCTCATGTATCTGGTCGACAAGGCGCATCAGGCCGGCATCGGCGTGATCATGGACTGGGTGCCCGCGCACTTCCCCAAGGACGGCTGCGGCCTCGTGGAGTTCGACGGCTCCTACCTCTACGAATACGCCGACCCGCTCAAGATGGAGCACAAGGAATGGGGCACGCGCGTATTCGACTACGGCAAGGTTTCGACCCGCAACCTGCTGTTCTCGTCCGCGATGTTCTGGATCGAGAAATTCCACATGGACGGCCTGCGCGTGGACGCGGTCGCCTCCATGCTGTATCTGGACTACAACCGCCAGAACGAATGGCGGCCCAACATCCACGGCGGGCGCGAGAATCTGGAAGCGATCGACTTCCTGCGCCTGCTCAACGAAAACATCCTGACCGACCATCCGGACGTCATGATGATCGCCGAGGAGTCCACCGCGTGGCCGATGGTGACCAAGCCGGGCTATGACGGCGGCCTTGGCTTCAACTTCAAGTGGAACATGGGCTGGATGAACGATATGCTGTGCTACTGCTCGGCTGACCCGTTCTTCCGCAAGGACATGCACGACAAGATCACCTTCTCGTT
>USLE01000159.1 GCA_900555465.1 uncultured Butyricicoccus sp. | reverse complement strand
TACCGGTCCCACAGGCGCAACCGGTCCGACCGGCGCAATTGGTCCTAGCGGTCCCACAGGCGCAACCGGCCCGAGTGGAGCAACAGGCCCGACTGGCCCTACCGGTCCCACTGGTGCCAGCGGTGTGACTGGTCCCACCGGACCCATTGGCACCAGCGGTGCAACCGGCCCTAGCGGACCGACTGGACCGAGTGGAGCAACTGGTCCTAGTGGTGCAACAGGCCCGACTGGCCCTACTGGCCCGACTGGTCCAACCGGACCCACTGGACCTAGCGGAGCAACTGGTCCTAGCGGTCCCACTGGCCCGACTGGCCCCACAGGCCCAACTGGTCCTACCGGACCGACCGGCCCTGCCGGTTCGGATGGCGAAAACGGCGACACCGGTGCAGCAGCGACCGTCAGCGTTGGCACCGTGACGACCGGGGAACCCGGCACTGACGCTGCTGTCACAAACAGTGGTACGGAAAACGCTGCGGTATTTGACTTTGTTATCCCGCGGGGTGCTTCCGGCTGCTGCGCCCCGATCCAGCTGCTTTCTGCATTTTCCACGCCGCCGCAGGCCGGAAGCGGCCAGACAGCCCTTGTCTTTGACCGCAACGGCCTGGTTTACGGCAGCGCGGTCAGCCATGCGAACAACAGCCCGACCATCACGATCAATCAGGCGGGTGTGTATACGCTGTCGTTTAACGGCGGTTTTGCCCCGGGCAATTATGTGACCTTCCCGATGAATGTGTTGACGGTCGCAAAGCTGAACGGCGTTGCTGTGCCTGGCGCGGCAACACAGCAGACCTTCCACACCTCGGGGGAGGTTGACAACCAGTCCTTCAATGTTCCGATCGCAGTATCCTCGGTTCCTGCAACCTTGCAGATCGTCAGTACGGGCACCTCTTTCCTGTACAGCAACATCCATGTCAGCCTGTTCCGAAATGGCGATATCCCGACCTGATCCGCACACATCCAGCACCGCTCCTTGGGGGCGGTGCTGCTGTTTTATGTGGTTTTACGGATCCGGATACGGATTCGCGGTCGACTTCCTGCGAAACGTGTGGTATACTATACATCAAATAAATGACTCGCGTGTTTGAGAGAAAGAAGGGAAATGATGACGATCCTGACCTGTGAATGCGGCAATGAGATCTATATCATGGACGAGACCGGGGCAACGGCATGGCAGTGCGATGCCTGCGGCCAATGGTATGATTTCTTCGGCGTCAAGGTTGCGCCGCCGGGACAGACGGAAGCGAAACCGTCGCCGCATCTGATCAACTGGAGCGCGGGGGAAGACCTGTAAAGGATGGAGAAGATATGAACAAGCAGAAGATCGCATTGCTCACGGATTCCTGCGCGGATATCCCGCGGGCGCTGCTGCAGCGCCATGACATTTACGTCGTGCCGCTCAAACTGGTTTTTTCGGACGGTGAATATGCCGACGGCGTGGACATCACCCCGAGCGAGGTTTACCGCCGCCTGCCGACCGAGATCCCCAAGACCACGCTGCCCAGCGGCGAGTCGGTGGAGCGGGCGTTCGACCGCATCCGTCAGGCCGGATATACCCATGTGCTGGCGATCCATTTATCGGGCGGCCTGAGCGGGACATGTAATCTGGTGCGGCTGATCGCCGAGCAGACAGAGGGCCTGGAGATCGCTGTGTTTGATTCGCTGAGCGGCTCGCTGGGCATTGGGGTCACGATCCTGCAGGCTGCGCGCTGGATCGAGCAGGGCTGGACATGGGACGAGCTGCTGCGCGCGATTCCGCCGCTGCTGCGGGACACACATGTGTTTTTCTGCGTGGACACGCTGGAATATCTGCAAAAGGGCGGGCGTATTGGTAAGATATCCGCGGTCGCGGGCACGCTGCTGCAGATCAAGCCGATCATTTCGTTCGCTGAGGATGGGCAGCTGGTGAATGTCGCCAAAATGCGCGGCCGCAAGGCTGCCATGCAGAAGATGGTGCAGATGGCGACTGCGCTGGTGCCGCGCGGTGTGCGGTTCAATCTTGCAGTGGCGCACGGGGATTCCCCTGCGGAGCTCAAGGCGATCCGCGAGATGGCGCAGAAGAGCCTGCCGGACTATGCCTGCTTTATGGAAGGGGAGATCGACTGCACGCTGGGCGCCTATGTGGGGCCGCATCTGCTCGGGACAGGCGTACAGATGCTGGAAGAGGCGCTGAAAGCTGCCGGAAAGGAAAATTAACGGTACTGTAACTTTATTTCCCATACGGTAATGCTATAATAGAGCAATGGAGGGATCTCCAAATACAAATAAAGTATACAATAAAAGTGGGAAGGAATGAACCAATATGTCTTATCAGCCGGCATACCGGTCAGCGTATCGGCCTTATCGCCGTCGCCGCCGCCGTCGCCGCAACAGTCATTACGGGGTGCTGATCGCCCTGATCCTGATGATCATCGTTGCGGTACCGGTAGCGTTTCACATTATTAAAGGGATATCCAGTGCGATTTTCGGTGGGGATCAGAATCAGCTGGTGTATCAGGTAGACAATCCTCGTGCGTGGCAGGATGGTGATGCGGTCGATCTCGGGAACGCGGCGCCGTATCGCAACAGCAACGGCACGGTATATGTGCCCATCGACTCGCTGTGCGGGAATTTGGGTATGGAGCTGACGTGGGACGAGTCGGGCAAGACCGCCACGGCAAAATATAAAAAGGATACGGCCACTGTGCAGACGGGCAGTACGAGCCTGCGCTTCAATGAGGAAGACAAGACCATGTCCGCTGCGCCGGAGGTAAAGGAAGGCACGACGTTTGTGCCGGCACGCGATTTCTGTCAGGCGTTTTCCTGGCAGGTGGGCGAGCTCGGCGCAGATCAGGGCGACCTTCTTGTGATTTCCCAGTCCAAAAAAGAACTGGATGAGAAAAAGCTCGGCAAGATTGCCGAGGATGCGCTTGCGGTGCTCGGGCCGAGCAAGCAGCAGCTCGAGACGGGCAGCATTATCATGCGCACGGATTCGGATAAGCTGGTGTCAAGCGGCGAAAACCGCAAAATGACCGAGGGAGAGGGCAAACGCAGCACGGCTGCGATCGAAGTGGACGGCGTGAAGTACGTCCCGCTCAAGGCTGCGATCGCCTCGCTCGGCGGCACGGCCTCGTTTGACGGCAAGGATGAGTGGACAGTCGAATACAACGGCATCCAATCCACCGTGCGCAGTGACGGCAAGACCGAGGTGGGCGGCGACCGCGTCAAGGGCGACGGGATACAGGTTTATCAGGATGAAGAGTCGGGTAAGTTCTATGTATCCGCGCAGCTGTTCGCCGCGCTGACCGGTAAGAATTACACCGATCTCGGCGAAGGCGCCTATGCGTTCACCAATATGCCGCTGGACGGCTTTGACAGCCAGAAGGCTTACCTCGCCTCGATGGAGAGCGGCCTGACAAAGGCGGTCGGCGCGGATATTCCGGAGGCTGACGTCTATGTTGCGCTGACCTTTGACGACGGCCCGACCGGCGCAAAGGACGGCTATCCGGACGGCATGACGGCTACCCTGCTGGACGGCCTGAAGGAGCGCGGCGCGCATGCTACGTTCTTTATGTGCGGCTACCGCCTGAAGGATTTCAACTCGCACTGTGCCCGTTATCTTGCCGAGGGGCATGAGCTGGGCAACCACACCATGAATCATCCGATGGAGATGCTTCCTGCGCTCAGTGAGGAAAAAATCCGCGAAGAGGTCGAGTCCAACAGCCAGCTGATCGAGCAGTACTGCGGTGAGCGGCCGACGGTGATGCGCCCGGTGGGCGGCGCGTATGACGATAAGGTCAAAGCGGTCATGAAGGAGCTTGGCCTGCCGATCATCAACTGGGATGTCGATACGTTGGACTGGAAGACCAAGACCGATCCGGTAAGCGTTAAGAACAACATTCTCAATCAGGTGAAGGACGGCTCGATCGTCCTGATGCACGACCTGTACAGCGGTACGATCGAGGGCGTTCTCGCTGCGATCGACGAGCTGCAGAGCCGTACGGATAAGACCTATGCGTTTGTAACGGTCTCTGAGCTGGCAGCGATCAAGGGCGTTTCGCTCGAGCCCGGTCAGGTCTACAGCAATATTGAGTAAAACGCAGAGCAAACAATGCTTCGCAAGAGGGCAGCCATGCTGCCCTCTTTCTGTATCTGTATCCGAAGACGAAGGTGCTTGACCAAGCGCTGCGGCGATGCTATGCTTGGGATGGATAGCCTGAATGGGCGATGGAGGAGGAAACGATATGATCGCAGTCTGGATCGTCGGGTTTTTGTTTCTGACAGTGGGGCTTCTGGTCAGTGTCCCACGGTATGTCAGGTTCGCCAAGTGCAAGGGGCGCACCAAAGGGATCATGACGCGGGTGCAGTCGGGCAGCGGCACGGGAAACCAGCCGACGCGCGCGACCTATGAATACGTCGTCGACGGGACAAGGTATGTCAAAAGTACGGGCTGGACGGGCAACGGCATTTTCCGCTTGGGAGGGGAATGTGACGTTTGTTATAATGTAAGAAAGCCGCGTCAGTCTTATCTCAAGTGGACCGGGCAGATCATGAACTGCGTGA
>USLE01000158.1 GCA_900555465.1 uncultured Butyricicoccus sp. | reverse complement strand
ATCGTGCCCGCGCCCGCGTGCTTGGCGAGCTTTTCGTACAGATGCAGGCAGGTGAGCAGCGCGCCGAGGAACACCAATGTAATCGAGGTCGCGGCGGCCGCGTCCGTGGTGTCCAGCCCGCGTCCCTGCCAGAAGTTGCTCACCGCCTCGCCCACCGTGCAGATCGCCCCGCCGAACAGGAAGGCCTTGAGGCAATCCTTCCACAGCGGGGAATTCGGGCTTTTCTGCTCGAGCATCTGCTGATATTTTTGTTTGTCCAGCTTCATGCAGTTTCTCCTCTCCGGGAGGTTTCTCCCCTGTTTTTGCTATTTTGCGCACCAAACGGGGTTTTATCCATCTGGCATTGTAAATTAGTCAGGAATTGGCTATTTTAAAAATGCCACATCCGCTGTATCCTTGTTACCAGACAGAAACAGCAAGGGGGCAATCCACCGTGGAAACCAAGAAAAGCAAGATCACACTGTATGACATCGTTGCGGTCGGCCTGATGGCGGCTGTCGTATTCGTCGTCACCATGTTTTTATCCATCCGCATCCCGACACCCACGGGCACGACCATGATCAAGCTGGCGAACGCTTTTGTGCTGCTGTGCGGCCTGCTGCTCGGGCCGGTGCGCGGCGGGCTGGCTGCGGGGTTCGGCTCCATGCTGTTCGACCTGATGACGCCGGAATACGCGCCCGAGGCGTGGATCACGTTTATCCGCTTTTTCCTGATGGCATGGCTGTGCGGCCTGATCGCCTATGCGGGCCATGCCGCGGCGAAGAAATTTTCGCGCAACCTGATCGCCTGCATCGTAGCGGCGGTATTCTCGTCCGTGTTCTATATGGTCAAGGGCATTGTTGAACTGATGATCGGCGGCAGCGCGCTCGCGCCCGCGTTTGTCAGCAACATCCCCAAGCTGCTGACCTCGCCGCCGAACACCATCATTGCGGTCGTTGTAGCAATGGCGCTGCTGCCGGCGCTCAAAAAAGCGATGGACAGCACCTCCTTTTCGCGCCACCTGATGCACGGCTCCACCAACCAGTAACTGCATTGCAGCCATAACAAACAGCCGCCGGAACTTTGGTTCCGGCGGCTGCTTTTGTGTGCATTCAGAATTGTTTTGGATTGTTTATTTTACTTCTTACAGCGCAGCGCACGCCTTGAGGAAGGCGCAGATGCGCTCGTCGGTCACATCCTTATCGATGCCGACGCACGAGATCGAGATCTTTTCGCCGTCCGCAGCTTTTCCGTTTTCATACAGCGAGCGGACCAGTTCTTCGATCTGCCTGTCATCCATTGTCATCAGAGATACCGGGCTGACGCGCGCATTCAGATGGATGTCCAGCAATGCTGCGCGCACCGCCGCAATATCCGATCCGGCGCCGACCTCCGCGAAGGTCAGGCCGCGCACCTTGGCGTAACCCTCCACCACATGCTCCATGCTCTGGCCGCAGTGGTGGATGCCGAAGCTGCCGAAGGCATCCGCCAGCTTCTGATCCCATTGGAGCAGGAATTCTTCATACTGCGCGTTGGATACCATCTCTACCGAGCAGTTCGAGGTCAGATAGCATTCCGGCACAGTCTGCCGCACGATCGCGGTCACGCCACCCGAAATATCGTCCGACAGGCGGCGGAAGCGCTGGCCGATCTCGATCGAAAGATCGGTGATCTCGCCGAGCAGCCGGCTTACCTCTTCCTCCTCATCGTAATACGCCATAAAGATATCCTCGCCGAGCAGGTCAAGCGCGATATTCTGGATACCCATCAGGTTGACATATGGCTCAACGCGCCCGTATTTCTCCAGCAGGTAGTCGATCTGCTTCTGCGTGGCCTGCCAGACCGGGCTTTCCTCCAGCTTGGGCGCATGGATCCCGGCGATCTCCTCCGCGTCGATCTTCCTGCAGACGACCTGCGGCGAGTTGTCCGCCTGATAGATGATATCGCAGCCCATGATCTGGGAGTGCAGATACCCTGCGGCGAGCAGGTCTGTGCCGAGCAGCGGGCGCTTCTGCGGGTCCTTTTCGCCCAACCCATACGCGCCGAAGTGATCATACAGCGCGCGGCGCATCTTGACATCGCAGTCCATACGGTATTCGGGATCGTCAAAGAAATCCTGGGTAAAGTCGATCCCGACATTCTTGTGCCACCACGACGGGTGGAACGTAACATCATATTTCACAGCTTATCCCTCCAGACGGTGCAGCATGTCGTACAAGCGGCCCTGTTCTTCCGGCGTGGTGCAGTAAGTGACCGCAATCAGCTTCTGATCCGGCTTCCACAGCTTGGAAAACGCGCCAAACGCCTCTTCCGCATTGCCCACCGCGCGCGCATTGACCACAATGCCCGTGCCTGCGAATTTCTCGCCGAACAGCGCCGGATCATTCGGGCTGGGGTCGGTCTGCTCGCTGAACGCGCCGTCCACCGTGCGGATGCCGCCGATGCCCTGCACCATGTCGATCTTGCCGCCCCAGTTGCCGCAGGAGTGGAACACCGTGCCGCCGAACGCCGCGCCGATGCGCTCGTCAAGCGGCTGGAAGATCTCCTCGTAATCGTCTGAGGAAATCATCAGCGCGTTGTCGTCGCTCTCGCCTGCGCCGGTGAAGGCGCGGCTGGAAGCGAAACCGTGGCCGGGACGCGCCAGACAGTCCCCGATCAGGTCCTGCTGCTTTTTGAGGAACTCAATGAGCAGGTCGGTCACGAGCGAAGCCGCTTTCGCCGTGGTCTCGGGCTCGTCAAGCATCTCCATGAAAAAGTCCGTGATCGGCAGCAGATAGGACATCATATTGAGCGGCGATTGGATATCGGTAAACGAAATCGGCACACGGCCCTGGGTCTTGTCGAGGAAGTACTCGATCATCTCCAGCATATGACGGCCGATCGGCGTCTCATGGATGGGCTTGAAATCCGCCTCGAGCAGGTCGGCGCAGCTGGTAAAGGCAGGCTCTACCGAGGGCGCCTGATCGGGCTGCCAAATATAATCCGCGCCGAAGCAGGAGGCAATATAGCCGATGCCGAACCACGGCTCCAGAAAGTTTGCAATATCCGCTTTATATGCCATGCTGGCCTGAAGCGCACCGAGCTGCAGCGCCAGCGATTCCTTAATATCACGGCACTTATCATAAAACACACCCTCCGCGCGGAAGCGCCGGTAGACCAGCAGACCGCTGTCCGCCTCGACAAAGCGCCGGTTGCCTTCGAGCAGTTCAGCCTCATAGGCCGCATATGCTTCCAGATCAAAGCGCTCAGGAGCAATCGGCGCGGTCGTGGTCGACTGCGAATCACGCAGATCGGTATTAAAACCAGTTGCCATAAGTTTTCTCCTTTTGATTGCACCGCGCGGCAGGCCGCAGCGGTTTTTGCTTTCATTATGCGCCCCAGGCTGCGGCCAGCCAGCCGTCCATCTGCGCAAACCAGCCCGCCACATGCGGGTCGGACAGTCGGCCCTTTTCCGGCTCATCCACCTCGGGCGTGGCCAGGGACAGGCCGTGCACGCCATGCGGGCAAAGATGGAGCTCGACCGGTACGCCTGCGCGCAGCAATGCGCCGGCAAAGCACAGGCTGTTGCGGCAGGAGACGCTTTCATCGTCTGCGGTATGCCACATGAATACCGGCGGGGTATCCGGTGTGACGCGGGTCTCGAGCGACCATGCGCGCTGTGCAGCCGGGTCCGGCCCGGCGAGCCGCTCAAAGCTGGCCGCGTGCGCACCCTCGCCGCAGGTGATTACCGGATAGCAGGCGATCAGCGCATCCGGCCGATGCAGCCGCAGATCGGTGCCCGGCTCAAACAGGGTCTTGTCCCCATGCAGCACGGCGAGCGAGGCTGCGAGATGACCCCCGGCGGAAAACCCGCAGACCGCAATGCGGTTCTGGGGGATCCCGAGCGCGTCAGAATGCGCGCGCACCGCCCGCACCGCCCGGCTCAGCTGCCGCAGCGGGCCGCTGCCCAGCGGCGCGGGCGCGCAGTCGTATTCCAGCACAAAGGCATGCAGGCCGATTGCACGGAAGGCCCGTGCAACCGGCTCGCTTTCCCGCGGGGAGCGCCACTCGTATCCGCCGCCCGGGCAGATCACGACCGCGCCCCGCGCGGGCATTTCACACACATAGGCCCGGAGCCGCACCTGTTCCGCCCACTGCGTCACAGCACGACACCGTCCTTAAAGATAGAGATCTCACGGTAGCCCTGTTCCTCGGTGCGGGTCTTTTTACCCGAGGCGACGGCAAGCACAAAGTCGAGCAGGCGCGCTCCTGCATCGTCAAGCGATTCGCCGTCCACGACCGGGCCGGCATTGAAGTCGATCCAGCCGCTTTTCTTATCCGCAAGGGTATTGTTGGTCGCGATCTTGACCGTCGGCGCAGGCGCGCCGAACGGCGTACCGCGGCCGGTGGTGAACAGGATCAGATGCGCGCCCGCCGCAGTCAGCGCGGTCGCAGACACCAGATCGTTGCCCGGGCCGGACAGCAGGTTCAGGCCGTTCGTATGCACCTGCTCGCCATAGCCGATCACGTCGACCACGGGCGCAGAGCCGCCCTTCTGCACGCAGCCACAGGACTTGTCCTCCAGCGTGGTAA
>USLE01000157.1 GCA_900555465.1 uncultured Butyricicoccus sp. | reverse complement strand
GCTGAGCGATGTCATCGGCGCCGTGCTGGCCAGCCTCGCGCTGGCGTCCGTCAAGATCCCCAAGCTGCAACCCGCGCAAACCGGCCGGACGCATATGCTGGCGGACTTCAAAGCCGGCCTCCGGGTCTTTCAGCATGACAAAAAGCTGTTTTATCTGGTGCTTGCGCAGGCGCTCTGCATGTTTTTCTACGCGCCGCTGTCCTCCTTCTACCCGCTGATGACCAGCGATTATTTCGACCTGTCCGCCCTGCACGGCAGCGCGGCTGAGCTGTGCTTTGCGCTCGGCATGATCGTGTCCTCCCTGCTCTTCTCGAGCGTACTCAAGGTCAGGCGCAAGATCCGCACGTCCTATCTCGGCCTGCTCGGCATGGGCGCGGTATCCGCTGCCTGCGGCTTGCTGCCGCCGGTCTTTGCGGGCTGGATGGCATTCGCGGCGCTGTGCATCTGCCTCGGCGCCTCCGGCAACGTGCATGCCATCCCGCTGACCGCCTATATCCAGGAAACCGTCGAGGCGGAGAAAATGGGGCGGGCGTTCTCCGTGCTCACCCTGATCTCCTCGGTCACCATGCCGGTCGGCCTGCTGCTCAGCAGCCCGATCGCAGAGCAGATCGGCGTGCACACGTGGTTCCTGCTCTCCGGGATCGCCATCGTCCTGATGACGAGCGCGGTTATCCTATGGCAGCGGATGCGCTGCCGCAAAGGAGGTGAGGCACTTGATCCGGAAATTTGAGCCCCGCGACATCGAGCCGGTCATGCAGATCTGGCTGCGCGGCAACCTGCAGGCCCACAGCTTTGTCCCCGCGGCCTACTGGGAGCAGAATGTCCCACTCGTGCAGGAACAGCTCCTGCAGGCGGAAGTCTATGTATACGAGGCCGAGGGCGAGATTGCTGGATTCGCCGGGCTGCAGGCGGATTACCTCGCCGGGATCTTTGTCAAGCAGTCCTGCCGCTCGAATGGCATCGGGCATCAGCTTTTGGCGCATGTCAAGCAGCTGCATCCGTCCCTGACCCTGAACGTATATCAAAAGAACCGGCGCGCCGCCGCGTTTTACCGGCGCGAGGGGTTCTCACTCGTGTCCGAAGCGACGGATGAAGCGACCGGCGGGATCGACTGCACCATGCGCTGGCGCGCCGGACAGTCCTGAACCCTACCCGCTGGAAAGGAGCAAAGCATATGCCGCAGCACATTGCCGTCACCGCATGGTCCCCGGTCTGGGCGGAGCAGTTTGCGCAGGAAGCAGCTGCCATCCGCCGCATTCTGGGCGCAAACTGCGCCGCTGTCCACCACATCGGCAGCACCGCAGTCCCCGGTCTGTGCGCCAAGCCCATCATCGACATCCTGCCGGTCGTGTACGACCTGTCCCTGACGGATGCGGCGCAGGCCGCGTTCGAGCGCATCGGATACGAGTACCTCGGGGAATTCGGCATCCCCGGCAGGCGCTATCTGCGCAAGGGCGGCGACGAGCGCACCCATCAGATCCATATCTTCGCCCAGTCCGACCGCCGCAATATCGAGCGGCACCTCGCGGTGCGGGATTATCTGCGCACCCATCCCGAGGCGGCCCGGCAATACGGCGCGCTCAAAACCGCCCTTGCCGCGCGCTTCCCATACGATATCGAGGGCTACTGCGACGGAAAAGCTGCGTTTATGCAGCAGCTCGAGCGGGAGGCACTCATCTGGCGGGCGTGCGGGCAGGCGGCCCGGCACAAATAAACAGACAGGCGGCCGGTACAATGTACCGGCCGCCTTTTTCCTCTGTTTTATGCCCCTGCCGCGGGCAGCCGCTGTTCTGCCCGATTTACTCGTCCTGCTTTTTCCCTGCCGCGCCGCTGAACGCGCAGCCGCCCAGCTGCTCCTCGGGCAGATGGCAGGTCCGCCGCTCCTTTTCGACCAGCTGCTCGACAAACGGCGTCGCCGGATGCCGCAGCAGCGCCGCGGGCGGGGCGTACTGCTGGATCGTGCCCCGGTCCATCACCAGCACCTTGGTCCCGAGCAGCAGGGCTTCCCCAATGTCGTGGGTCACGAACAGCACGGTGATGCCGGTCTGCTCATAGATGCGCCGCAGCTCCTTTTGCAGCTGGCCGCGGGTGATCTCATCCACCGCGCCGAAGGGCTCATCCATCAGCAGGATTTCGGGCGACGCCGCCAGCGCGCGGGCGATCCCCACCCGCTGCTGCTGGCCGCCGGAAAGCTCATCCGGATACCGGCCTTTCAGCTCCTCGTCCAGCCCGACGATCCGCATCCACCTGGACACGGCCGCCTTTGTCTTTGCCTTGTCGCGCCGGTTGAGCAGGTTCGGCACATAGGAGATGTTTTGTTCGACCGTCATATGCGGGAACAGCACGCTGTCCTGAATGGCATAGCCGATATTGCGGCGCAGCGCCGTCTGGTCCCTGCCGCGGATGCTTTCGCCGTCCACCAGAATATCGCCTTCTGTCGGCTCGATCAGGCCGTTGACCATTTTGAGCGCGGTCGTCTTGCCGCAGCCCGAGGAGCCGATGATGGTGACAAATTCGCCCTTCTCCACGGTCAGGTTAAACCCCTCCAGAACCACCTTATCGCCATATGCTTTTTTGATGTTTCGAAATTCGATCGCTGTCTGCATCGTGTATGCCTCCTACTGCAGCAGACCGCGGCTGCGCAGGAAGTCCGCCGCCACATCGCGCGGCTCCCCGCCCTCGGTCTCGACTGCGTAATTCATCTGCGCCATATCGCTGTCCGAGATCGTCCCGGCCAGCTTTTCCAGCACTGTCCTGATCTCCGGGTGCTCCTCCAGCACCGCGCGGCGCACCACATTGCCGCACAGGTAGGACGGATAGAACTTCTTGTCGTCCTCGAGCACGACCGCGTCCGCAGCCGCGAGCTGCCCATCGGTCGTGAAGATCACCATGACGTCGATCTCGCCCTGCGCGAGCGCCTGATATTTCAGGCCGATATCCATATCCATCGTCTCCCTGAAGCGCAGGCCATAGGTTTCGCACAGCGCGTCGTATCCATCCTCGCGCTCGAAAAAGTCATACTCCGCGCCAAAGACGAGCCGGTCTGCGACCGCCGCCAGATCCGAACAGGTATGCAGGTCATACTGCTCCGCGATCTCCCGGCGCACCACGAGGCCGTAGGTATTGTTAAAGCCGTACATGCCGACCCATTCCATATCGCAGCCGTCCTGATACGCCTGCTGCAGCTGGTCGAACAGCGCCTCGGTGTACAGGCCGTCTTCTCCCAGCACCATGTTCCAAGCCGTGCCGGTGTACTCGGGATACAGGTCGAATTCCCCGCTTTCCATCGCGGGCTGGATGTTGGAGGTGCCGCCGCCCACGCCCTGCGTCAGCTCGACGTTCAGATCGGTGTCCTGCTCGATCAGCAGATCCAGCATCTCGCCGAGCACATACTGCTCGGTCATGGGCTTGGTCGCAATATGGATGGTGTCCCCCGTGCCGGCCGGAACCAGCATGCCGATCACCAGCGCCGCGCAGGCCAGCAGCGCGGCCCCGCCGAGCAGGCGGTTGGTCTTTTTCGCTTTCGCGCTGCGCTTGCGCATGCGCTTTTCCACGAATCCCAGCACAAAGTCCAGCACCAGCGCCAGCAGCGCGATCAGCAGGCTGCCGGTCATGGTCATCGCCGCGTTGTTGGTCGTGATGCCGCGGTAGATCGCAACGCCCAGTCCGCCCGCGCCGATGAACGAGGCGATGCCGGCCAGCGCGATGGTCATGGTCACCATGCTGCGGACGCCGGACAGGATCACCGGCATGGCCAGCGGCAGCTTGATCTTAAACAGGATCTGCATCCGGGTGCTGCCCATCCCCTTTGCGGCCTCCAGAATGGCCGGGGATACGTTCGCCATGCCGGTATGCGTGTTGCGCACCATCGGCAGGAGCGCATAGATGGTCAGGGCGATGACCGCCGTGGCGTTTCCCACCCCGGAAAACGGGATGAGGAAGCCCAGCATGGAGATGGACGGGATGGTATACAGAAAATTGATAAGCGCCAGCGCGGGTTTGGCGGCGCGCTGGAACTCGGAGATCAAAATGCCGGCCGCGCCGCCGATCACGACCGCGATCAGGATCGCAGCGAGCGAGATCTCCAGATGCTCCCACAAAAGCCCGAGGAAGAACTCCCGGCGCTCGGAAAAGAGCGTCAACATATCATGCAGCACAGTCACTCACCTCTTCTTTTTATTGCGCGCACCGGGCACACCTCGGCGCACAGCCCGCAGTGCAGGCAGTTTGCCTGCCGGATGCAGTAGGGCGCGCCCTGCGCAATGCACTGCTGCGGGCACTGACGGCTGCACCTGCCGCAGCCGATGCAGGCATCCGTGATCACAAATCCCTTTTGCCGCACCGGTTCGTCCGCGAGCGAAAAGCTCGCCCGATGGATCGGCTCCGTGCCCAGATCGAAGTACTCGATCTGCCCGTTATCGATGCAGAACGGCTCGAGCACATACCGGCTGTCCCCGGGATAGACCGCGTTCATGGACGGGTTTTGCTCAAAAATACGGTCGATCCACTGTTTCTGCCCGGTCAGCCTGTGCGCCCTGCCGGTAAGCCGCACCATCTGGTAC